>NZ_JBIIVN010000174.1:0-5007 GCF_044339385.1 Collimonas sp.
TTGCACGGCTAGCTCCTTGAACTCCGCCGTGTACATCTGTTTTGGTATCTTCTTCATTGCTGGTCTTTCCAAAGGATCGTTGATTTTACGTTACCTATGGAAGACTAAATTTCGGGGGAAGCTCAGAACATTTCCCGCATCAGGAACTGCTGCAGTTCAGCGGTGTCCTTGAGTCGCGCACTAAGCGTGATGACGCGGCCAAGGCGTTGCGAACGCCAGGGAATGTCCCCACTGGTTTTTTTGCGGATAAATTCAATCATCTTGTTGACTATCGCCATTTCAATGCTGTCTTCGCTGCCGCGCTCAATCGGTATCTGCTGCATCGCGTTGCGGCTGGTGTCGGCATTCCAGCCATGGAAAATCAAGGTGGCGCGGAATGGCGTTTTGTCGCGTACTTCAAAAATGCCGCCGGTCTTGCTCTTGTCGATGCCCATCCAGCCACGTTGCGCCTGGATGTTGGCGCGCGCGATGTCATTCGCGCTTTGCGCTGTGTTTTGCTCTGGGCTGTCTTCGCCGGCCAAAGCACGCTCTTGTGCCTGCGCCGCTTCGCGCCGCTCCCGCGCCGCCTGGATGTGAGAGGAAAAATCTTCCTCAACCGACTGTTGATATTTCGGCGCCTCTGGTTGCTGCGTCACGATTGTCTGCGGTGCGGTGGCAGCGATTGCCGGCTTGGTCTGGACGAATTTTGGCGTTGCCTTGCGCGGTTTCGCCGGAGTCGGTGCAGTTTTGGGCTTCGGCGGCGTCTTGACCGGTTGCGGCGGCGCACTGTGCGGCACCGGTGCCAGCGTGATGCTGACCGTTCCCATGTTGCCAGGTGCCGGCGATTCCATTTTGACGTCCTGCGGCAGTTGGGTAAGCAGGTACCAGATACCGACTGCGTGGAGCAGAATCGACATCAGCACACCAACGATCTTTGGAGTGCGCTGACGATTTACCCGTTGCCGATCTATCCACGACGGCTTGCGTGGTGCCACACTCCTTCCCTTCATCGTTTCAACCTTGTCCGCTTGAGTAAAAATGCGATAGCGACTTCGCTGGAAGTTGCATGGCTGGTCGCTAATCGTTTTATAGGCACGCCGATCATGAGGTGGCAGCAACACTCTGTAGCCAGCTTAAAACGCCATTGCCGGCGGCACGTCCAGAGACCAGGCAGGCGCTGAGCAGATAGCCTCCGGTCGGCGCTTCCCAGTCGAGCATTTCGCCGGCGCAAAATACGCCTGGCAGGGCCTTCAGCATCAATTGCTGGTCGAGCCCTTCAAATATTACGCCGCCGGCGCTGCTGATCGCTTCATCGATAGGTCGTGGCGCCAGCAAGGTCAGCGGCAATGCCTTGATGGCATGGGCTAGTTGCAGCGGATCGATAAAATCGGCGGGTGCCACCAGTTCGCGCAACAAGCCGGTCTTGACGCCTTTCAAGCCCACCCGACTTTGCAGGTGGCTGGACCATGAGCGCGCACCGCGTGGACGGCAGACTTCATCAATCACACGCTGTAGCGGCCAGTCCGGCAACAGGTCAAGGTAGATGACGGCGCTGCCGGCGACGGCAATCCGGTCGCGCAGCACGGCCGATAGTGCATAAATCAAGCTGCCCTCAACGCCGTGGGTGCTGACGACGAACTCGCCTTGCTTGCGCAATGCGGATTGCTCCTCTTGGTTGTTGCCGACGTCTCTGACATGATTGACCGTGATGGCAATTGACTTCAGGTGCTCGCCGGCAAAACGGCCTCGAAAATACTCACTCCAGCCAACGTCAAATCCACAATTGGCCAGTTGCAGCGGCGCGATTTGCACATCGTGCCGGGCCAGTAACGGCACCCATTTCGCATCGGAACCAAGACGCGCCCAGCTGTCGCCACCCAGCGCCAGCAATATCGCATCGGCACGGATGGCGAGTGGGCCTTGCGGTGTTTCGAAAACGAGTGCGCCCGACTGCTCCCAACCCAGCCAGCGATGTCGCATATGAAATTGCACGCCGGACTGGCGCAGTCGATGCAGCCAGGCGCGTAGCAACGGTGCGGCTTTCATGTCGGTTGGGAAGACACGACCGGACGAGCCGACAAAGGTATCGATTCCCAGTGTCTGCACCCATGCGCGTAATGCATCCGGGGTGAACTGCTCTAGCAGCGGCGCAATGTACGAGCGGCGTGCGCCGTAGCGCGACAGGAAGGCATCGTAGGGTTCCGAGTGGGTCAGGTTCATGCCGCCTTTTCCGGCCAGCAGGAATTTGCGGCCGACCGACGGCATGGCGTCGTAGAGGTCGACCTGGATGCCGCCGGCAGACAGCACTTCGGCGGCCATCAGCCCGGCCGGGCCGCCGCCGATGACTGCCACGGTTTTATGTTGCGCTTCGAAGTAATTCAACGATGTCATCTGCCGGTGGTTGCCGATCCTACAGTTTGGCTCAGGGAGCGATAACCGAAGAAATCGCCGGAACTGCAATGCAATTCGCAGGGAAACCGGTCACGTTTGCTAAGCCGTCTTTCCATCGCAAAAAATGGCGCAGGAAACGGTTCGCAACTTTACCATATTGAGGCCGATAATATGGCTGCCGGTTCGCGTTGCAGAGCTTCTTAAAAACCCTTTTCGACGAAGCTATATGCGTAAAAGAGGCCGGTTCGCACCGGCCTCTTTTACATAGAGTTACACTTTTTTGGCTTGGCTTACGTAACGACACAATCCTGCGTGTCGCTATGCAACCGCGCTGACGATCAGCGTTTGAGCTGGCTGATGTCTCTTACCGCGCCACGATCGGCCGAGGTCGCCAGCGCCGCATAGGCTTGCAAAGCTTGCGACACGTAACGCTGGCGATTGACCGGCTTCCAGGCGTCCTTGCCCTTGGCTTCCATTGCAGCACGTCGTTGTGCCAGATCGCTGTCGCTGATCTTCAGGTGCATGCGGCGTTGCGGGATGTCGATTTCGATGATGTCGCCTTCTTCCACCAAACCGATAGCGCCGCCTTCGGCAGCTTCCGGCGAGGCATGCCCGATCACCAGGCCGGACGAGCCACCGGAGAAGCGGCCGTCGGTAAACAGCGCGCACGACTTACTCAGCCCTTTGGATTTAATGTACGAAGTCGGGTACAGCATTTCCTGCATGCCGGGGCCACCTTTCGGGCCCTCGTAGCGGATGATCACGACATCGCCGGCGTGGACGGTGTCGCCGAGAATCGCTTCGACCGCATCGTCCTGGCTTTCAAACACGCGCGCGCGGCCGCTGAATTTGAGAATGCTCTCATCGACGCCGGCGGTTTTGACGATACAGCCGTTTTCCGCCAGGTTGCCGTACAGGACTGCCAAGCCGCCATCCTGCGAGTAGGCATGCGCCTTGTTGCGGATACAGCCGTTGTCACGGTCGGTATCGAGACTGGCGAAACGCTTGTCCTGAGAAAACGCAACCTGGGTCGTTACGCCGCCGGGTGCTGCACTAAACATTTTGTGTACTGCCGGATTCTGGGTTTGCGTGATGTCGTTATTGGCGATGGAGTCGCCCAGCGTCTTCGCGTGGATGGTGGGGCGAGTGGTGTTGAGCAGGCCGGCGCGCGCCAGTTCGCCGAGAATGCTGGCGATACCGCCGGCGCGGTGTACGTCTTCGATATGATATTTGTCGGTCATCGGCGCTACCTTGCACAGGCAAGGTACCTGACGCGAGATGCGATCAATGTCGGCCATCTTGAAATCGACTTCGGCTTCCTGCGCCGCTGCCAGTAAGTGCAGCACGGTGTTGGTGGAGCCGCCCATGGCGACGTCCAGCGTCATGGCGTTTTCGAACGAGGCTTTGTTGGCGATGGTGCGCGGCAGCACCGAGTCGTCGTCTTGTTCATAGTAGCGCTTGGCCAGTTCAATGATCAGGCGGCCAGCGCGCAGGAACAGTTCTTTGCGGTCGGCGTGGGTGGCGAGGATGGTGCCGTTGCCGGGCAGTGCCAGCCCCAGCGCTTCAGTCAGGCAGTTCATCGAGTTAGCGGTAAACATGCCGGAACAGGAGCCGCAGGTCGGGCAGGCCGAGCGTTCGATTTCGGCGATGTCGGCGTCGCTGACGGTGGAGTCACCGGCCTTGATCATGGCATCCACCAGGTCGATCTTGAAAATCTTTTGGTCGATCACCGCTACGCCTGGCAACTTCTCAACCACCTTGCCGGCTTCCATCGGGCCGCCTGACACGAATACCACCGGAATGTTGAGGCGCATCGCAGCCATCAACATGCCGGGCGTGATCTTGTCGCAGTTGGAGATGCACACCATCGCATCGGCGCAATGCGCATTAACCATATATTCGACTGAATCGGCGATCAGCTCGCGTGAAGGCAGCGAATACAGCATGCCACCATGGCCCATGGCGATGCCATCATCGACCGCAATGGTGTTGAATTCTTTGGCGACGCCGCCGGCGGCTTCAATTTCGCGTGCGACCATCTGGCCCAGGTCCTTCAGGTGGACGTGGCCGGGTACAAATTGGGTAAAGGAGTTGACCACCGCGATGATCGGTTTGTCGAAATCGCCGTCTTTCATGCCGGTGGCGCGCCAGAGTGCGCGGGCGCCGGCCATGTTACGGCCGTGGGTGGTGGTGTGGGAACGATATTGCGGCATGATTTCAATCTCCAGAAGAATGGCTTTTAGGCTGGCAATAGAGTGCCTTGCCCGTTAGGCTATGTCAAATATATGATTTGTTGATTATTAATATATTTTGCATATGAGTTAAAGGTGCTTACGTTATATTTGGCAATTGTTTTTGGATAAAAGTCGCTATTGAGTTTATTTTTTATGATTAAAATACTTTAAAAATTATAAATATTAGAAAATTATTCCAATAGATCTCAGTTTGTCGTTCGCAGTCGCAATAATTTTCTAGCCTCCAAACTCTACAATAAGTTCCGGTAATGTCGCCGTACAGTTCTGGATGGAGTGAGCTTCCCTCGATTTTTCGTCGTCCAACAGGTGGCTTTTATGCCGCCTGTTTTTCCTGATGTTGCTCAGTGAGCCAGTCATCTAAATACTGGCAGGGTGAACGATA
>NZ_JBIIVN010000175.1:0-4998 GCF_044339385.1 Collimonas sp.
TTGGTATCTTCTTCATTGCTGGTCTTTCCAAAGGATCGTTGATTTTACGTTACCTATGGAAGACTAAATTTCGGGGGAAGCTCAGTGCGTTCTCCATCACCAGGCGGCTCAATAACTTGTCCATGATGCTACTGCGCCAGCGCGGCCGAGACGGCGACCTGGGCCACGGTCAGCGCCGCCGAGGCTGCGGCCTTGTTCGCAGGATCCAGGGGGCCGCGTTCACGATCTTGATGATGACTGGGAAAGCAGCCTGTACGAAGACTGCCACCGACGTGACTTCCACGGTGGCGGATGCAGCGGCAGCCGTGCAGACCTTGTCGACCAGCGCCGAGGCAGTGCTCAGGTCAGTCAGTTGGTCGGGGGTCAGGACGGCCTGCTGCGCCTGTAGCGACAGGATGGTCGGCTGGCCGACAGCGCAGCACAACAGCGATATCCCTGCAGTGCATGAGGCCTTGGAGGCATTCAGCCAAGACAGCACCGAAGACAACGCGGTTGGGCTGATCTGCGCAATCTTGAATGCCTCCCCCTACACAGCAGGCCGCGCTGCAGGGCTGGAGGAAGCGGCGAAGATTTGCGGTGCCGTGAACAACCACGATAACCCGATGACTGCGCGTGATTGCGCCGATGCTACGCTACCCGACTCAGGGCGACCGGCGTTTCGGAAGAGGATCGGGCATTGCCTCTGGGACACTCGGTGAGGAGCATGCCGTAGCACTACGCGGCTGGCACTGTCGAGCACCTGGTCGAACAGGCCAATAAGGTCGAGTCCACACGGAAGAGGATGACTATCTTGCGCGTGGTCAACGCGCTGAAAAGGTCACGCGGAAGTCACGCAGTCCGCTTTTTAAGAGTCACGCAAAAGCAAAAGGCCTCTAGTGCGCGCACACTAGAGGCCTTTATATGCAAGGCTTTCGCCTCAGAGCATTTGGTTGCGGGGGCAGGATTTGAACCTACGACCTTCGGGTTATGAGCCCGACGAGCTACCAGACTGCTCCACCCCGCGTCTGAAGAATGAAAGTATATCCGGTATTGCAACGCAATGCAACAATTCCCTGCGATGGCGTTAAGATTACGCAGTGATACACTCTCAAAAGATTGCTGTCCAATATGAGACAACACTCCCATTCAACGCGACGAGGAACACGGTTCCTGGTTGTTCCAACTACTTATCGGTGTCTATGAAATTTTGTTCCGAATGTGCGCATCCCGTCTCATCGCAAGTTCCGCCGGACGACAATCGCGTGCGCTTTGTGTGCAACAACTGCGGCGCCATCCATTACCAGAATCCAAAGATGGTGATCGGCTCGATCCCCGTATGGGAGCGCGATGGCGAGTTACGCATACTGCTGTGCAAACGCGCCATCGAACCGCAATACGGTTACTGGACCCTGCCGGCCGTTTTCATGGAAAACGATGAAACCACCGGCGACGCCGCGTGCCGCGAAACACTGGAAGAAGCCGGCGCGCGGATCGAACTGCATGAGCTGTTTTCTCTGCTTAACGTGCCGCATGTGCATCAGGTGCATCTGTTTTATCGCGCCACCTTGCGCGATCTGGATTACGCGGCAGGCGCTGAAAGCCTGGAAGTGGGCCTGTTCAGCGAAACGGAAATCCCGTGGGATGAAATCGCTTTCCCGGCCGTCGACATCACCTTGCGTGCGTTCTTCGCCGACATCAAGCGCGTCAGGCAAGAAGGTAGCCAGTTTCGCCTGCATACGCAAGACGTGCTCAAACCCATGCGTTCCAGATAAGCGCGGCCTGCGACCAGCCATCCAGCGAGACGTGCAATGATTCCATGGCTTGAACTGAATAGTCCCTTTCCCGATGTCAGCGCAGCGCTGACCGAAGTCGACGGTGCTGCCGGGTTGCTGGCGGCTGGCGCCGACCTGTCGCCGCGCCGTCTGCTGGATGCTTACCGGCACGGCATATTCCCTTGGCTCTCGGAGAACCAGCCGATTCTCTGGTGGAGCACAGACCCGCGGATGGTTTTAAGGACCGATCAGTTTGTCATATCGTCCAGCCTGCACAAGGTCTTGCGCAAAGTGCATCGCAGCATGGCCAGCGACCGCCGCTGGCAAGTGCGCTTCGATTTTGCGTTCGAACAAGTCATGCGCGAATGCGCCGCTCCGCGCGGTGATGAAGGCGGCACCTGGATTTCTGAAGATATCGTGATCGGCTACCGGGCCTTGCACCGACTGGGTTATGCCCACTCGTCGGAAGTCTGGCTGGACGGCAAACTGGTCGGCGGCGCCTATGGCGTCAGCATCGGCCAGATGTTTTATGGCGAATCGATGTTCACTAGGGTCAGCGACGCCTCCAAAATCGCGCTAGCCTATCTGGTGCACTTCTTGCGCCAGCATGGGGTGAGCATGATCGACTGCCAGCAACAAACCTCTCACCTGGCTTCGTTAGGAGCGGCACCGATTCCGCGCAGCCAGTTCCTGACGCATCTGCGGCAGACAATCGATCATCCGCAAATCCATCACTGGCGGCCATTGCCACTGTTTGCAGATTGAATGCGACATACTCACCAGCCGGCCGCCGCCCCGTGTAGCCCTGCCATGCAGAATTCATCAAGCCAGACAAAACGTCGGTCTGTGTTCCCGTGGATGCTGGCGATGCTTATGCAAATCGGATTTCAGGTGTAAATTATGACTATCTGGCGCGATCTGAATTGCCAGCATCAAATCCGCGCCGGGCGCGGCGGATCGACGCAGTCGGTTGATGCAGTCAATTGCCACCGCGGCAGACTCTACATATTCGGAATGGACATGACGCACTTAAAAGATCTGCCTTTTTCGACGCTCCAGTTTTATGCCACTGCACCCTACCCGTGCAGCTATCTGGATCATCGTCAGGCGCGTTCACAGGTGGCGACGCCGTCGCACCTGATTAACGCTGATGTGTACTCTGAGCTGGTCAGGAATGGCTTCCGACGCAGCGGTATTTTTACTTACCGGCCGCATTGCGACGGCTGCCAGGCTTGCACTCCGGTACGCACACTGGTTGCTTTGTTCCAGCCTAACCGTAGCCAACGCCGCGCCTGGGGGCGCCATAGCAACCTGAGCACGCTGGTGACCAATCTGGCCTATGTGCACGAGCATTATGACCTGTACCTGCGCTACCAGAGCGCACGTCACAGCGGCGGCGGCATGGATCAGGACAGCCGCGACCAGTACGCGCAGTTCCTGCTACAGAGCAAGGTGAATACGCGCCTGGTGGAATTCCGCGACCAGCGTGGCACGCTGCGCATGGTCAGCATCATTGATATCCTCAATGACGGCTTGTCATCGGTATACACCTTTTACGACCCGGATATGCCTGGCGCCTCCTACGGCACTTACAACATCATCTGGCAAATCAGCCAAGCCAGGCAGTTGGGCATGCCTTACGTGTATCTTGGCTATTGGATCAAAGAGAGCCAGAAAATGACATATAAAATTAACTTCCGGCCGCTCGAAGCGCTACGTCAAGGGCAATGGAGTGCGTTAGAATAGTTGCTTGCTACTGACTCGCATATTTCGCGTTGCCAACCCGTCAAGCAGCAATATCGCCCCGCTTGATGGCCTTACCCTCACCCTTTACCCAGCCGCCAAACCATCGTGTCAGCCAAAATCCTGTACGCCTTCGCCCGCCCCGCCCTGTTCTCGCTTGACCCCGAAACCGCCCATAACCTGACACTGCCTGCGCTGCGCAGCGCTGCCGCCTTGCGGCTTACCGCGCTGCTAGGAAAAACACCGGCCGATCCGCGCACTGTGATGGACATCACCTTCCCGAATCCGGTTGGTCTGGCGGCAGGCCTGGACAAAGACGGTGCATATATTGATGGTTTGGCGGCGCTGGGTTTCGGCTCTATCGAAATCGGTACCGTAACGCCGCGCGCGCAACCCGGCAATCCGAAGCCGCGCATGTTCCGCCTGCCAGCCGCCAACGCCATCATCAATCGGATGGGCTTCAATAACGGCGGCGTCGACGCGTTTGTCGCCAACGTTCAGGCCTCGCGCTTTTTCCAGGAACGGCAAGGCGTGCTCGGCCTCAATATCGGCAAGAATGCCGATACCCCGATCGAGCGCGCTGCCGACGACTATCTGCACTGCCTGCAAAAAGTCTATCCATACGCCAGCTATGTGACCGTCAATATCTCCTCGCCAAACACCAAGAATCTGCGACAACTGCAAGGCGCATCCGAACTGGACTCGCTGCTGTCGCAGCTCAAGCAGGCTCAGCAAAAACTCGCGGACCAGCACAAGCGCTACGTGCCGATCACATTGAAGATCGCGCCCGATATCGATGCTGAACAGATCAAGACGATTGCCGAAGCGCTGCTACGCCATCGAATTGACGGCGTCATCGCCACCAACACCACTATCAGCCGCGATGCCGTGCGCGGGCTACAGCACGAGAGCGAAATCGGCGGCCTGTCCGGCGCACCGGTGCTGGCGTTGTCGACCAGAGTGGTGCGCCAGTTGCATGGCGAACTTGGCAACGAAATTCCTATCATCGGTGTCGGCGGCATTTTCAGCGGCGCCGACGCTCAGTGTAAATTCGCTGCCGGGGCTTCGCTGGTCCAGCTATACAGCGGACTGATCTACCGTGGCCCCGCTCTGGTGCAGGAATGCGCATCGGCATTGCGCTTAAAAGGCTGAATTCGGCCGGCACGCCTGCTTCATTGAATTACACCAGGCTCACTAAAGGCTTAACACAACAGACCTCGGCTTCAGACAAAGAAAAGCCCGCTGACCTTGCGGTGGCGGGCTGAATCCGAGCCTAAAGAGGATCGGAGGAGACGAGTCACATCCTAAGGCCAATATATGACAACTACATGACCGGGATGAAAGTTAGAGTCGGTTCTCGATTCAGGCAGTCTTCAGAACTGAGCTTCCCCCGAAATTTAGTCTTCCATAGGTAACGTAAAATCAACGATCCTTTGGAAAGACCAGCAATGAAGAAGATACCAAAACAGATGTACACGGCGGAGTTCAAGGAGCTAGCCGTGCA
>NZ_JBIIVN010000020.1:0-23887 GCF_044339385.1 Collimonas sp.
GCCAACGGCAGCATTCGACGCTTGGTTATCGTTCACCCTGCCAGTATTTAGATGACTGGCTCACTGAGCAACATCAGGAAAAACAGGCGGCATAAAAGCCACCTGTTGGAAGACGAAAAATCGAGGGAAGCTCAGTCCTGGCAGTTCAAAAAATTTGCAGATACATCATCCAAGCAGTGGTTTGGCCAGAAATGGAAAGACAAGGTAGCAGCCGGCTTCACCAATTCGGCGACCATGAACGGTGACAAAGGGAGCACTATCAGTTACCTGATCACTTTTGCGATGCAGCACGGCATGGTGTGGGTCGGCACCGGGCTGCTGCCTGCCAGTAGCGAGGCGGCACAACGTAATGATGTCAATTTTGTCGGTGGTTTTTCAGGTGCGCTGGCGCAAAGCCCATCCGACTCGTCGCCGGAAGAGGGGCCAGCGGCGGGTGACCTGGAAACCGCCAGACAATTCGGCAAGCGGGTTGCCGAGACTGCGCAGAAATTCAAGTAATCAGACTGGATGGCCCCGCCGGCTGTGTGTTGACTGCGGCCATGTAATCTTCCCAGAAGAAAAAATCCCACAGGCAATTGGCTGTGGGATTTTTTTGCGCGGTGGCGCTCAGTTTGCTGCTGTTTGGATGGCAGTTGCCTCCAGCGGCGTTGTTATTTCTTCCGGCACGCAATGCGGGCAGGACTTGCTGGCCACATAGCGCGGTGATAATTGCTCGCGTGGCGTCACTACGGCGCGGCAGGCGTAGCATTGCACGGTCGCGGTTTCCTGCAACTGCGGATTAAGCGCGGTGCGATAGTCGAACACGAAGCAATCGCCATCATAGTGCGCACCACCGCATTCTTCGAAGTACTTGAGGATGCCACCTTCCAGTTGGTAGACGCTTTCGTAGCCGATATTTTGCATACGGATTGCCGCCTTTTCGCAGCGGATGCCGCCGGTGCAGAAGGTGACAACGGTCTTGTCTGCCAGCGCGTCCTTGTGTTCCGCCACGACTGCCGGAAATTCGCTGAATTTCTCGATGCGCCAGTCAATCGTGTTGTGAAATGTGCCGACGTCGACTTCAAATGCGTTACGGGTATCCAACATGACAACTGGCTTGCCGTCGTCGTCATGACCCTGATCCAGCCAACGCTTCAAGGTTTTGGCTTCCACCGCGGGTGCGCGGCCAAGCTCAGGCTTGATCAGAGGGTGCTTCATCGTGATGATTTCGGCCTTCAGCTTGACCAGCATGCGTGTGAATGGCTGTTTCTCCGAATAGCTTTCCTTCACTTCGAGGTCGGCAAAGCGCGCATCTGCGCGTAGCCAAGCCAGGAATTGATCGATCTGTTCACGCAAACCGGCTAAAAACAGGTTGATGCCTTCCGGAGTGAGCAAGATCGTTCCTTTTAGCTCCAATTGTTTACAAATTGCGAGAAATTCCGGGCGTTTCTCTGCTGTATTGTCGAAAGTAACGAATTTGTAAGCGGCAATATTGACGTAAGGAGTACGGGACTGCATGGCTTGTTTCTCGGTAAGTCGTTGATTTGTCAGTATTATAAACGCGGCTGACGGGATTGCCCAATTTTGCCGATGGTACCCGGGGGCGGCAGGGTAAAATATCGCCCATGACGACACCGCAATTTATCCACCTCCGCCTGCACTCCGAGTATTCCATCTTCGATGGCTTGGTTCGCATAGATGACGTAGTCAAAGCCGCTGCCAAGGATCGCCAGGCAGCGCTTGGCATTTCCGACCTGGCCAATCTGTTCGGCATGGTCAAGTTCTACAAGGCCGCGCGCGGCAAAGGTGTTAAGCCGATCATCGGATGCGATGTCTGGATCACCAACGACGACGATCGCGACAAGCCGTCGCGCCTGCTGCTGCTGGTCAAGAATCGTAACGGCTATTTGCAGTTGTGCGAACTGCTCTCACGCGCTTGGCTCGAAAATCTGCACCGCGGCCGTGCGGAAATTCGCCCCGAGTGGTTGGCAGAACTGAAGAGCCACAGCGACGGCAACGGCCTGATTGCGCTGTCCGGCGCCCATTTCGGCGATGTCGGTATGGCTATCGACAACGGCAACATCGAGGCAGCGGAGCGCTGCCTGCAACGCTGGACCGCGATTTTTCCTGACAATTTCTATGTGGAGATCCAGCGCGTCGATCAGCCAAACATGGAGCCGCATTTGCGGCAGGCGGTGGCACTTGCGGCCAAGGCCGGTGTCCCGGTGGTGGCGACGCATCCGATTCAGTTCCTGAACAAAGAAGAATTCATCGCGCATGAAGCGCGCACCTGTATCGCCGAAGGCGAGATGCTTGCCAATGCGCGCCGCGTGCGACGTTTTAACGATCAGCAATCGTTCAAGACGCGGGCTGAAATGGCCGAGCTGTTTGCCGATATGCCAGCTGCATTGCAAAATTCGGTCGAGATCGCCAAGCGCTGCAACCTGACGCTGCAGTTGGGCAAGCCAAAATTGCCTGATTTCCCGACGCCGGCTGGCATGACGATCGGCGATTTTCTGGTGCAGCAGTCGCAAGAAGGACTGGAGTTGCGGCTGCTACATTTGTATCCGGACGAAGCCAGGCGCGAACAGCAGCGCCAGCGATACCAGGACCGATTGAAGTTTGAAACCGACACCATCATCAAGATGGGTTTCCCCGGTTACTTCCTGATCGTTGCGGAATTTATCTGCTGGGCCAAGCAGAACGGCGTGCCGGTGGGGCCGGGTCGCGGTTCCGGTGCTGGTTCGCTGGTGGCGTATTCGCTGCAGATTACCGATCTCGATCCGCTTAAATACAACCTGCTGTTCGAACGTTTCCTCAACCCTGAGCGGGTCTCGATGCCCGACTTCGATATCGACTTTTGCCAGGAAGGCCGTGACCGCGTCATCCAGCACGTCAAGGACCTGTACGGCAAGGATGCGGTGTCGCAGATTGCCACTTTCGGCACCATGGCAGCCAAAGGCGCGATTCGTGATGTCGGCCGTGTGCTCGATTTTGGCTACAATTTTTGCGATGGCATTTCCAAGCTGATCCCGTTCAAGCCGGGCAAACATGTGACGATTGCCGATGCAATCCAGGAAGAGCCGATGCTGGCCGAGCGCCTGGAGAACGAGGAAGAGGTCAAGCAACTGCTCAACCTGGCGCAGCAGGTCGAAGGCATTGCTCGTAACATCGGCATGCACGCCGGCGGCGTGTTGATCGCGCCTGGCAAGCTGACTGATTTTTGCCCGCTCTACACGCAGGGCGGCGACTCTGGCGTGGTTTCGCAATACGATAAGGACGACGTTGAAGCCGTCGGTCTTGTGAAGTTCGACTTCTTGGGTTTGACCACGCTGACGATTCTTGATCGCGCGGTGCGTTACATCAAACAGCTCGACCCGGCCATGGCTGATTTCAGTCTGGAGAAACTGCCGCTCAACGACCGCGCCTCATACGAGTTGCTGACCGCCGCTAAAACAGTCGCCGTATTCCAGTTGGAAAGCCGCGGCATGCAGGGCATGCTGAAAGATGCGCGGCCAGATCGCTTTGAGGACATTATTGCGCTGGTGGCGTTGTACCGTCCCGGTCCGATGGATCTGATCCCAGATTTCTGCAAACGTAAGCACGGCGAACGCTTTGATTATCCAGATCCGCGCACTGAAGGCATTCTGTCTGAGACCTACGGCATCATGGTGTACCAGGAGCAGGTGATGCAGATGGCGCAGGTGGTTGGCGGTTATTCGCTCGGCGGCGCTGACTTGCTGCGGCGCGCGATGGGTAAGAAGAAGGCTGAAGAGATGGCCGAGCATCGCCAGATTTTCCGCGGCGGTGCGGCCAAGGACGGTTTGTCCGAAGCCAAGGCCGACGAAATTTTCGACTTGATGGAGAAATTTGCGGGCTACGGCTTCAATAAGTCGCACGCCGCTGCTTATGCGTTGCTGTCGTATCACACGGCCTATCTGAAAGCGCATCATCCCGCCGCGTTCATGGCCGCCAACTTGTCGCTGGCAATGGACGACACGGAAAAGGTGAAGATTCTGGTGGAAGATGCGCTCGATGTCTGTAAGCTGACTTTGCTGCCGCCCGACATCAACCTCTCCGACTATCGTTTTACGCCGGAAGGCGAACCCGGCAAGAAAGCGACTTTCATCCGCTACGGCCTGGGTGCGGTCAAGGGCTCGGGGCAGAACGCGATCGAAGCGGTCATCGCTGCGCGCAAGGAAAAGCCATTCGTCGATTTGTTCGATTTTTGCCTGCGGGTCGACAAGCGCCAGATCAATCGCCGCACCATAGAATCGCTGATCCGTTCCGGCGCTTTCGATTGCTTCAAGGTTGATCGCGCAATCCTGCTGGCCTCGGTTGGCCGCGCGATGGAGGCTGCCGACCAGAAGCTGGCTTCGGCCAACCAGGTCAGCCTGTTCGGCGGCGACGACAGCGATCTCGAAGCGCCGATCGAATACTTGCAGGTCACACCGTGGAGCGACAAGCAGAAACTGACCGAAGAAAAGACCGCGCTCGGTTTCTACCTGTCCGGCCACTTGTTCAATGCCTACGCTGCCGAAGCGCGCCGCTTTGCGCGCACGCCGCTGGGCAGCCTGGAGCCGTCGCGTGAAACGCGCACACTGGCCGGAATCATTTCCGGCTTGCGAGCGCAGATGACGCAGCGCGGCAAGATGATGATCGTCACGCTGGATGACGGCAGTGCCACAGTCGATGTTACCGTGTATAACGAGCAGTTCGAACCGAACAAGGCCTTCTTTAAGGAAGACGAATTCCTGGTGGTGCAGGGCAAGGTCTCGGAAGACCGATTCAATGGTGGCTTGCGGGTGTCGGCTGAAAAAGTGATGGATATCGCTACCGCACGCACCCATTTCGGCCGGCAGATTGTGTTGTCGCTGTCATCAGCTTCTCAGAAAATGAATGCTGTACAGCTAAAGGATATGTTGTCGTCGCATCGATCAGATAACGGCTTGCCGATGACGCTTCGCTACACTGGTGACGGTGTAGCTTGTGAAATAGTGCTCGGTGATGAATGGCGAGTGTCTCCTAGCGATGGCTTGCAGACGGCCTTGTCTGAAAAAATGGGATCTGGCAACGTCGCTGTGGAATATTAACTCTGGTGCACTTACCAGAGCTCTTACATTTAACCCACTCCAGGAGAGTCAATTTGTCTTATATTAGATGGCCTGTCATTCTGGCCGTTGTGTTGTTTCCTGCTGTAACTATTGTTTTGCATAATGCGGGTAATGCGTGTTTGTATCTGCTTTTGATTTGTAGCGTAGTTGCATTGGTTTTGCGCCGCAAACCTATGGGTATTGCGTTCGGTGAAATTTTAAAAGGCTATTGGCCGCTTCATTTGGCCATGGGATCCTTGTTTATCGCTGTCATGTTCAATCAGTTATCGCTGGGAACTTTTGAGGCGAAGCAATATGACCGTGCACTGCGTCTTGCGATCTTTGCGCCAATCTTCTGGATAGTCTTGGCGGCTCCCCTTAAATATCTCAAGAGTATCCAATGGGCTTTGATTTGCGGTGTCATTGCTGCAGCGATCAAGATCTATTTGGTGACCGATGGAGGCATATCCAGGCCGAGTAATATCGGATTTCTGCTGATTATCGCTTTTTCTGATATCGCTCTTTTAATGGGTTGCATGACGCTGCTGTCAATTGGCTGGAATCATCACAGCAACAAAATGATCATCGGTTTGAAATTTCTCATTTTCGTTACCAGCATATATATCTCCATCTTAGGACAGTCCAGAGGTACTTGGATTGCAATTCCTTTTTTTATCATTTTTATGATCATGTCCTGGGGAGTCCAGCTTTGTCATAAGTTGATGCTGTTAATTTTTTCTCTTGTTGTAGTGGGATCCGTGTTTACTTTCAGCGATAAGGTGGAAACCAGAATCGCGGAGGGAAAATCGGATATTTCTCTTTATATGCAAGGGGGGAATGTTGATACTTCGTTGGGGATCAGATTGCAACTTTGGCGAGCTTCCTGGGAGCTATTCAAACAGCGCCCGGCTTTTGGAATAGGACGTCAGAATTTCGGAATAGGCTTGGAAGCGTTGTCTGCCAAAAATCAGATTAGTACTGCCGCGGCGTCTTTAGCGCATTCCCATAATGAACTTTTGTTTAACCTGACTATATTGGGAATATTCGGATTTTTGGCGAACTTATCGATATATTGCGTTCCTGCATACTATTTTTTCAGGGACATGCGTCATTCCGACCGCGACGTTAGAGCAGCCGCTGCAATGGGAGTACTCCTCTGCATTGGATTCTTTATATTCGGACTTACCGACCTGATGTTTTTCTGGACAGTTCTGGGCGGTTTTTATTGTATGAGCGTTGCGACGTTCCTTGCGATCATCATTAAGCGCAAAAAAGAACTTAAAGTAGACTGACCGATGAGCTCATCTCCCTATATAACTTATTTCAAGCGTCTGGCAATACTGCATCGACCCTACATGAGGCGTATGACTCTTGCGCTACTCGGGATGGTGATCACAGCCGCGACCGAACCTCTGGTGGCCTACATTTTCAAGATTTTGTTGGATAACGGGTTTGTGGAAAAACCGACGTTTCCGCTGTGGCTGGTGCCGGTCGCGGTGATTGGCGCATTTGTTGCCCGCGGCGCTTCTACATTTTTGACAACCTATATGACTAACTGGGTGTCGAGCCGCGTATTGACGACATTGCGGCAACAAATGTTTGATCGCATCCTGAACGTGTCGATTGATTTTCATGCCACGCATACGGTGGGGCGCGTGATCAATTCAATCATGTTTGAGGTGCAGCAAATCATTGAAATGATCAGCAAGCTGTTTACGTCGATTGTGCGCTGTGTGCTGACGGTAGCGGGTTTGCTGGGCTACATGCTGTTCATCAGCTGGAAATTGACGATTGTCGCCTTGGTGTTGATGCCGTTGATGGTCTTGGTGGTGCGGACCACCGCCAAGCGCTTGAAAAAGCTGAACAAGGATTCGCTCGACGTCAACGCACAATTGACGCAGGTAATAGAAGAAATTACGCCCGCGCAACAGGTCGTCAAGGTGTTTGGTGGCGAGACTTACGAGCGCAAACGATTCGCGGAATCGGCCGAACATATCCGCCACTACAGTATGCGCATGACCAGCGCCTTTGCTGCAACCGTTCCGGTGACGCAAATCATGATGGCTTGCGCGATGTCGGTGATGATCACCATGGGGCTGGTGCAAGCAGGTCACGGCCAACTTACCGCGGGAGATTTCGTCTCATTTCTGGCGGCGATGATCGCGTTGCAAGTGCCGCTCAAACAGTTGGCTGAGGTGAACGGACCGCTGCAGCGCGGCATGGCGGCGGCGGAAGCCGTGTTCAAGCTGATCGACAGCCCGATTGAGCGCAGCGGCGGCAAGCAGTTGGTGCAGCGTGCCGTAGGCAAGATCGAATTCTCCAACGTCGGGTTCGCGTACCCAGGCCAGCAGAAGCCGGCTTTGAAGGAAATCGACCTGCGCGTTGAGCCGGGAGAAACTATCGCCTTCGTGGGCATGTCCGGCGGCGGTAAATCAACGCTGGTGAACCTGATCCCGGGATTTTACTCCGTCACAGAAGGTTGTATCCTGCTCGATGATATGCCGATTGAAGGTATATCGCTTTCCAGTTTGCGCAAACAGATCGCCATGGTGAGTCAGAACGTGGTGCTGTTCAACGACACGGTTGCCGCCAATATCGCCTATGGCGACGATACCCCGGATCGGCCGCGCATCGAGGCGGCTGCTAAAGCTGCGTATTTGACAGAGATGATTGCCGCCCTGCCAGAGGGTTACGACACGCCGATCGGCGATAACGGCTCGCGCTTGTCCGGCGGTCAGCGTCAGCGTCTGGCGATGGCGCGCGCCATCTACAAGGACGCGCCGATCCTGATCCTGGACGAGGCGACATCGGCACTCGATAGCGAATCGGAACGCGCGGTACAGGCTGCGTTGGATCAGTTGATGG
Source organism: Collimonas sp. (assembly GCF_044339385.1). Taxonomy (NCBI): domain Bacteria; kingdom Pseudomonadati; phylum Pseudomonadota; class Betaproteobacteria; order Burkholderiales; family Oxalobacteraceae; genus Collimonas; species Collimonas sp. The sequence continues at coordinate 7,938 of NZ_JBIIVN010000020.1, forward strand.
AGGGACGCACTACGTTTGTGATTGCGCACCGCTTGTCGACGATTGAACGCGCCAGCCGTATTGCGGTGCTCTCCAACGGCAGCATTGTTGAAGTCGGCACGCATAAAGAACTGCTCGATAAACAAGGTGCTTATGCAAATTTGTATCGCCTGCAGTTTTCCGGCGAGGACGTCAACGTAGAAGGGTAACGCTGAAAGTATATAGTTTTGAGCATCATTGCTTGAGATCGCCGATCCACTGTTCTAAGTCAACACAAAGCGACAACAGAAAAACCACAAACAATCATGACATCACAACTTGTTTCGAGCGAAGCACTGAAGAAAACCGACAAGATATTGTTCATTGCACACCTTGCGCTTGGCGATTTTACCTATCTACAGAATTGTTTCCAGGCCTTCGCGCGAGCTTTCCCGCATATCGAGATACATATCTGGGTGGATGAAGTGCGGCGCACAGACAACGCGGCAGCATGGCCTTACCTGAAAAAATATGCGCTGTACGACTGGCTGGCAGAATGTCCGTTTGCCGCCAGGATTTATCAGCAGACGTATAGCCCGGCATTGTTTGAACAGTCGATTGCCGAGGCGCAGCAGCAGGATTATCCGTTGGCGGTCTCGTTGTCGACTTTGCGGCCGCCGATGTATGCCGCGCTGGCGCGGCAAATCAGCCCGCGCGGTTTGGTGGCCGGCATGAAGAGGCCTTCAGGTATCCTTGCCTTTAGCCGGCGGCGTGCTTATCGCAAGCTGGATGTGGCTCTCGATCCGGACAACGAGGTGCGTGCGGGTACGCATATCAGCGACGTTTATGCCGGATGGTTCCAGCAATTGTTTGGCATCGTCACTACGCCTCTTTCACGTTTCCCTTTCGTGACAATTCCTGCGCAATGGCAGCAATCTGCCAAGCATCAGTTGAAGGAGTGGGGCTTTAAATATCAGGACCAGCCTGCGTCGAATCAAGGCAAGCTGCTGCTCATCAATCCCTACGCCAAGACCAAGAAACGCTGCTGGCCATTGGCGCGCGTGGTTGAGTTAGTTGCTGCGCTAAACAGCATGGAAGCATGGCGTGGCACACATTTCATCGTCAACGTTGTGCCCGAAGAAATGGCGAATGCCACGGCATTCTTCGAGCAGCATGCAGCGGGTCAGATTCGCTTGTTCAGTGCGCAGGAGAACTTCTTCCAACTGCCGGCAATGTTGCTGGAATGCGATCTGATCGTGTCGGTTGAAACGGCGGTGATGCATCTCGCCAATGCGGTTCGCGTTCCGGTGGTGGCTCTGATGCGCCAGAAAAATCCTGAATGGGTGCCGCTTGACCGCGAGCGCAGTGTCGTGATCACGGCGTCGAATCGCCGTGATTGGGTAAGTGCGATTACGGTGACGCAGGTGACGGAGGTCTTGAGTCGGAAATAGCTGACACAAGCGTCGACGTTTTTTTTGATTCCTGCACTTCCTGGCGCCACTGCAGGACGATATCGGCGACCGTTTCGGGTTTGATATTTTCCATGCAGGCGCAGCTGTCGGCTTTGCTGTCTATGCAGCCAGGGCAGCTCACCGGCAGCGCCAGTGCCTGCGCACGGCGCCCTAACGGCGCCCAGCGGCCAGGGTGCATGGGTCGCGTCGGCGGGAACAAACCGAGTGCACGCTGCCCTATCGCGGCTGCAACATGCAGCGGACCGGTACCGCTTGCGATCAAGCCATCGGCTCCCTTGATGAAGGAGCTCAACGCATCCAACGTGAACTTGCCGCAGACGTTGCTGACGTTCTGCTGCTGCAATAATTCAGCCGCATGTTCTTCCAGCCAGTTTCCTTCCGCCGCACTGCCTGTGAGCCACAAGCGGATATCCGGGTATCGACTCAACTGTTTGGCCAGCGCCGTGAAATGGCCGATCGGCCATTCGCGTCCGTGACCGTTCGATTTGGTGTGCAGGATCAGGTTAAACGGATGTGCCTTGAACAACTGGTCAATTTCCGGGACGTGGGGAATATCGAAGTCGTATAGCTTGATAATTTCCGTCAGGTCCGGAATGGTGTTGAGACCGAAAGGGCGCAGGAATTCGAAGTTGAACTGCGCTTCGTGATGCCCCGAATTGCCCTTCTTGAAGCGCACCCGGCGATTACAGCACAACATTTGGTAGAGCTTATGGCGGGCATTGCCGATGCGGTTGTGGATACGCGCCTTGAACGCGATAACCGCCAGGGACTTGAGCGGTTGTGCCAGGATGATGGTGTCGACGTTGGCCTTGGCAAAATAGGCGGACGGATCCTTCAGGAAGCCTTCAAGCTCAACCACTTCGTCGATACTGCGGCAACGCCTGACCACCGGCGCCGCATAGCTGCGGCATAGGAAGCTGATTTTGAGCGCCGGAAAATGTTGCTTCAGGTAAGCCGCAATCGGCAGCGTCAGGATGACGTCGCCGATATTGTCGGTGCGGGATATCAGGACATGCGTACTGTTTATTGCCATTGTTAGATCGGTGGAAGCTATATAGGGACAATGCGTTGCTGAAAGTGTAACCGGACGCCGGGGCGGCTGCTACGATTATCACCTCCGGTTAATTCTTGGACCATTATTTCGCCGCAAGGTATTTCATGTACCACTTGAAACTGTCGAATACTTGCCCGCGTTTCATCAGGAAGCGGGAAAACATCCGCATCTCCTTGTAATTGCGTGGGGCTTCGTCCAACGGCAGGTCGGCCCAGGGAGACAGCGCGTGGTATTTGGCGAACAAATCGCGCGATGCGTGCAGGCACCAGTTGTTCCAGGGCTTGACGGCGCCGGCAAAGTGGATGAAGACAACCGCGCCGATATCGCGCATCTGGCGCTTGTCTTTTTCCAGGTCGTGGATCAGGTCGTAGAGGAAATTCCACTTGCGGTCGATGTACTTGACCTGACCTTCCAGCACCACATTGAGCGCATCCTGATCCGGGAAGCGGTAATCCTTGCCGTTTTCCAGGATCGCGTGGATGGTTTTTTCGGTGATTTCTTTGGCCAGCCAGGTATCGACGTTCATGTACACGACGCCGGAATTGAAATATTTTTGTGACGATAACCGCAATGCGGCGCAACGGCGGCGCGTGGTCTCGTCGGCGTCCGGTATGGCAATTGCCGCGTTCTCGCCGAAATCCATTTGCAGCAGCTCTGCCATGCTGCCGACGCACAGGATATCGGCATCCAGATACAGAACCTTGTCGGTCATACCTTTGAGCGTCGACGGAATCAGCAATCGCGTGAAGATGGTCGGCGAATAATAGGAGAGCTGCGAGATGTGCGCAAACCGCTGGAACACCGCCGGATCGATGATGTGGATGTGCGTCTTCAGATCGTAAATTTCTTCCAGCTTCTTGAACTGTCTGCGATTGTCGTCGGACAGCGCAAAAGCGAATGCGTGGAAAGTGAATGTCACACCCGGGCTGTTATCGATAATCGAGGTGATGGTCGCGCCCATGCTGCGGCAATAGTGGTCGTCGACGCAGAAAGCGATATGGAAAGAAGTATCTTTTCCCGGTGTTGCGCAAACTTGATCTGAAGAGCTGTGCATTTGTCTATTAAAAACCTTACATGAGAATGATGTCGTATTGCTCTTGCGGATAAGTCGTTTCCACTTGCAGCGAAATCGGCTTGCAGATGAAGTCGCCCAGCATCGCCAGATGCTGCGATTCTTCTTCCAGGAACATGTCGACCACCACTTGTGAAGCCAGAATGCGGAACTCGCGCGGATTGAACTGTTTGGCTTCACGCAGCACTTCGCGCAGGATTTCGTAGCAGATGGTGCGCGCGGTCTTGACTTGCCCCTTGCCGTTGCAGGCCGGGCAAGGCTCGCACAGGATATGCGCGAGCGATTCACGGGTGCGCTTGCGGGTCATTTCGACCAGGCCCAGCGCAGAAAATTTCGATACGGATTTTTTGGTGCGGTCGCGCAGCAGCGCCTTGTGCAGCTCCGCCAGCACCGCCGCTTTGTGCTCGGCATTCTCCATGTCGATGAAATCAAGGATGATGATGCCGCCCAGGTTGCGCAAGCGCAGCTGGCGTGCGATGGCATGGGCCGCTTCCAGATTGGTTTTGAAAATGGTGTCGTCGAAATTGCGGCCGTTGACGAAGCTGCCAGTGTTGACGTCGATCGTGGTCATTGCCTCGGTCTGGTCGACGATCAGATAGCCGCCGGATTTGAGCGGCACACGGCGGCTCAGCGCTTCCAGTATTTCTTCCTCGACACCATACAGATCGAACAGCGGACGCTCTCCGGTATAGTGCATCAGGCGCGCCGTCACCGACGGCGTGTAGCTGGCCGCGAAGTCCTGCAGTTTGACGAAGTTTTCGCGTGAATCGACCTGAATCGTCGACGTTTCATCGTTGACGAAATCGCGCAGTACGCGTTGCGCCAGGCTCAGGTCCTGGTGCAGCAGCGTCGGCGCCGGCTTGGATTTGGCCAGCTGCGTGATTGAAGACCAGGTCTTGCGCAGATATTCGATATCCATTTGCAGATCGGCATCCGGCGCATCTTCCGCCATGGTGCGGATGATGAAACCACCTTTTTCATCGGGCGGCAGCAGCTTTTGCACTTTACTTTTCAGTAGTTCGCGTTCGGCTTCGTTTTCGATCCGCTGCGAAATGCCGATATGGCGGTCTTGCGGCAGATATACCAGCATGCGGCCAGCGATCGAGATTTGCGTTGACAGCCGCGCCCCCTTGGTGCCGATGGGATCCTTGACCACTTGCACTGTGAGCGACTGGCCGTTGTAGAGCAATTTCTCAATCGGCGTCTGTTGCCCTGCCTGGCCATCGTGTGGGCGGGTTTCCCAGATATCGGCGACGTGCAGGAACGCAGCACGCTCGAGCCCGATATCGATAAAAGCCGATTGCATTCCCGGTAGCACGCGTACCACCTTCCCCAGGTAAATGTTGCCGGCCAGGCCACGCGACAAGGTACGCTCGATATGCAACTCTTGCACAGCACCCTGGAAAATCAGCGCGACGCGGGTTTCCTGGGGCGTGATGTTGATGAGGATATCTTCGCTCATAGGATGCGGATGCCTGCCTGTTGTAATAGTTGCGCGGTTTCGAAAAGGGGCAAGCCCATGATGCCAGAGTGGCTGCCGCGGATGGTTTCGATGAAAATTGCCGCCGGGCCTTGGATGCCATAGCCGCCCGCCTTGTCGTACGGCTCCGCGGTCTCACAGTAAGCATTGATCATGGCATCGCTCAGTTGCTGGAATAAGACATCGGAAACCTGCGTGAGTTGCCAGGTTTGTTCATGGTGGATGACCGCAACGCTGGTCAGTACCTGGTGCCTACGTCCCGATAGCCGGCGCAGCATTTCAACTGCTTCTCCCTTGTTGGCTGGTTTTCCGAGGATCTTGTCATCGATGGTGACGGTAGTGTCTGCCGCCAGAATCGGTCGCACCGGCAAACTGCGCCGGACCATCATCTGGTGCGCCGAGCGGGCTTTTTCCATCGTGACCCGGGTGACATACGCGAGAGGGGCTTCGTCCGGTAGTACTTCCTCGCTGACGTCGGAGCCGCGTGGTGTCTGGTCGCGCAACAGCAGCAACTCAAACGCTACATCGATTTGCCGCAGCAGTTCGCGCTGGCGCGAACTTTTCGAAGCAAGATAGATTTTCTGGAAAGGATTTTTCATTGCTGGCTTTACGGCGGATGTGTCGTCGAATGTTTCCAGCGATTATTACAGAGATACGGGGTTGTCGGTGTAGTATTGTTTGCTGCCAAGCGGCAATTTAAACCCGATGATAGGGGTGGTTCTGGGTAATCGACCAAGCCCGGTACAATTGTTCTGCTAGCAATACCCGTACCATGCCGTGTGGCAAAGTCAGGCTGGAGATGCGCAGCAGGCTGTCGGCCTTGCCTTTGAACTCGGGATCGAGGCCGTCGGCACCGCCTATGATGAAGGCAACGTCGCGGCCGTCGCGCTGCCATCGGGTCAGTTGCTGCGATAGTTGGACGCTGGCGAGGTCTTTGCCACGCTCGTCGAGGGCGACGATGTACACACCTTTCGGCAGCACTGCCTCAATCCGGCTACGTTCAAGCGCCATCGCGGAGGCTGCGGTGTTGCTGCCGGAGCGTTCTACGGGTTTGATTTCCTTGAGGACGATGCGGCAGTCCGGCGGCATGCGTTTCGCATACTCGCCGAATCCGCTTTCGATCCAGGCCGGCATCTTGTGGCCGACCGCAGCGATGATGAGCTGCATGACTGAAGCTGTTTCTGCAGCAGCTTATTCTGCTGCCTTGGTTTTTGCCGGAGCGCGCTTCACAGCCGCTTTCTTGACAGCCGGCTTCTTAGCAGGGGCTTTCTTTGGCGCAGCCGTCTTCTTCGGTGGAACAGAACTCTTCGCCGGAGCCACCTTGATGGTCTTGCCGACTGCTTTCTTGGTGCCGTCAGTTTTGACCGGTTTCTTGCGCGCCGGGGCTTTCTTCGGGGTGTCGTCTTCCGGCTTCAACGCTTGCGAAGTCGTCAGATGTCGCGAGATCTTCTTCGGTGCTTCTTCTTCGGCGGCGGTGCGGGTAGAGATGCGCTTGGCAGCACCGAACTTGACTTCCTTGTCGCCCCAGATTTCTTCCAGGCGATAGTAGGCGCGGATTGCCGGCTGCATGATGTGGACGACCATGTCGCCCATGTCGACCAGCACCCATTCTCCGGTGTCCTCACCTTCGATACTGAGGATGTTGCCGCCATTTTCCTTGACTTTGTCGCGCACCGAGGAGGCCAGTGCCTTGGTCTGGCGGTTGGAGGTACCAGAAGCAATCGCAATACGATCGAACAAACCAGTCAGGTGAGTCGTGTCGTAGAGGCGAATGTCTTGGGCTTTGATGTCTTCGAGCGCATCGATGACGAGACTTTGTAGTTTTTTGATATCCATTTAATTCTTATAGAGATGATGTTGTTCAATATAGTCCAGTACTGCCGCCGGGACCAGCGTATCGGGTCTTTTGGCCTTGTGCAGTGCGGTACGTATTTCTGTTGCGGAAATATCTACAGCCAGATTTTTTGCCAGGTAGGTCAAGCCATGGGCGCTCTGACGAATCTGTTCCGGGGTGGCGGCGCGGCGTGTAAATTCGCGCCTGACCTCGGCTGGCACTTTCGATTCATCCATGGCGAAACCAGGGCGTGAGGCTACACCTAGATGGGCATAGTCAAATAGCCGGTCCCAGCCTTGCCAGGCATTCAAGTGCTGCAGCTGGTCCGCACCCATCAGGAAAACGATCGAAGCCTGCGCGCCCAGTTCGCTGCGCAATGACTGCAGCGTATCTATCGTATAGGTTGCGGTTTGGCGCCGGATTTCCTGCTGGTCGATGACCACTGGTACGCTTTGCCGGCTAAATGCAAGCCGCACCATCTCGACTCGCTGTTCCGCCGTAGCTTCCAATCCATGCTTTTGCCAGGGGTTACCGGCCGGGATGACGCGTAATTCATCGGGGGTCAGCAGGGTTGCAAAATATTTCGCCAGGGCAACGTGACCATTGTGCACCGGATCGAAACTGCCACCGAGAACTGCGATGCATGGCCGCGGAGTGTGATTGGATGTCATTGCGAACTGTCCATCAAATCCACTCGCGATGGACCAGGAAATCGGAATAAAGCCGGGCTTCCGGGCTGGCCGCCGTCGGTTGCCAATCGTAGCGCCACTTGACCACGGGCGGCATCGACATCAGGATGGATTCGGTACGTCCCCCTGATTGCAGACCGAACAAAGTGCCGCGATCATACACTAAATTGAATTCAACATAGCGTCCGCGGCGATATGCCTGGAAATCCCGCTCGGTTTCAGCGTAGGGAATATCCTTGCGGCGCGCCAGGATCGGGGTGTAGGCCGGTATGAAGGCATTGCCCACGCTCTGCATCATGGCAAAGCTCTGTTCGAAGCCCAATTCATTGAAATCATCGAAGAAAATACCGCCAACCCCGCGCGGTTCCTGGCGATGTTTCAGGTAGAAATAATCGTCACACCATTTTTTGAAGCGCGGGTAGAGCGCGCCGTTGCCATGTTCGATCGCCGCAGCATCGAATGGCATCAGCGCATCCCGGCAACTGCGATGGAAGTGCTCGACATCTTCGGTAAAGCCGTAATACGGTGTCAGGTCGATGCCGCCGCCAAACCACCACACCGGCGCCTTACCTTCTGCCGAAGCGATGAAGAAGCGCACGTTCATGTGTACGGTCGGCGCAAATGGATTGCGCGGATGCATGACCAGCGATACCCCCATGGCCTCCCATTGGCGACCGGCGATGTCAGGACGGTTGGCCGCTGCCGAGGGTGGCAGGTTCTTGCCCATCACATGCGAAAAGCCGACGCCGCCGCGCTCCAGCACATTGCCTTCTTCGATGATGCGCGAGATGCCGCCGCCCTCGGCGCGCTGCCATTGATCGCTGCCGAACGGCTTGCCATCGATCTGTTCGAGTGCGGCGACGATGGTTGCCTGCAGGTCCAGCAGGTAAGACTTGACGGCGTTGGCCGGGCTATCGAGGGTGATGTTTGCGCTCATCGTGCTGAAAAAAGAAGAAATAGGATGCCGGTTTGTTTTGCAATAAAAAACATCGGCTTGCTGAGATAAAGCCCGATCACGCCTAGGAGATCCCGTCATTCCCGCCAATCCGGGAATCCAATTCAGGCTGCCAATTCAATTCATGCTGCCAATTGGCCTCCCTCGCTGGCGAAGGTGACGGGGTAACAATGCAACTCAGTCAGACTGATTCAGGCATGTTTCTTCAATGCCCGCCAGCCGATGTCGCGGCGGAATTGCGCGCCGCTGAAATGGATCTGGTCTATCACATTGTAGGCTTGCTTTTGCGCCATCTTGACGCTGTCGCCCAAGCCGACCACGCACAGCACGCGGCCGCCGGAGGTCGTCAGACGTTCGCCGGTGAGGGTGGTGCCAGCATGGAAAGTTACACTGTCTGGGGTTTCCGCAGGAATCCCGGAGATCAGGTCGTCCTTGCGTGGCGCATCCGGATAACCGGCCGCTGCCATCACGACGCCCAGCGCGGTGCGACGATCCCATTCCAGTTCGACGCTGTCAAGCGAGCCGTTGACGGCATGTTCCATCACCGTCAACAGGTCGGTTTTCAGGCGTGCCATGATCGGCTGGGTCTCCGGATCGCCCATGCGGCAATTGAATTCCAGTGTCTTTGGATTGCCGTGATCGTCGATCATCAGGCCGGCATACAGAAAGCCGCTGAAGGGGATTCCATCCTTGGCCATGCCCTGTACGGTCGGCGTAATAATTCCGCGCATCACGCGGGCGTGCAGTGCCGGAGTGACGATCGGCGCCGGCGAATACGCGCCCATGCCGCCAGTGTTCGGCCCCTGGTCGTCGTCCTTAAGGCGCTTGTGATCCTGGCTGGTGGCCAGCGGCAGGATGTTCTTGCCATCCACCATGACGATGAAGCTGGCTTCCTCGCCGGCCAGGAACTCCTCGATCACCACGCGTGCGCCGGCATCGCCGAGGCGATTGTCGGATAGCATCATGTCAACCGCAGCATGCGCCTCTTCCAGACTCATGGCGACGACCACGCCCTTGCCGGCAGCCAGGCCGTCGGCCTTGATGACGATTGGCGCGCCTTTCTGGTCGATATACTGATGCGCTGCATCGACATCGGAGAAGGTTTGGTACTCAGCGGTGGGAATGTGGTGCCGCTGCATGAACGATTTTGCGAAATCTTTGGAGCTTTCCAGTTGCGCCGCTTCACGCGTTGGTCCGAAAATTTTCAGGCCGCGGTCGCGGAAAATATTCACGATGCCAGCGGCCAGCGGCACTTCGGGGCCAACCACGGTCAGCGCGACATGTTCGCGCTCGACGAAATCGGCGAGTGCGGCCGGATCCGTGATATTGATGTTTTCCAGCCGTTGATCAAGCGCCGTGCCGCCGTTGCCGGGGGCGACGAAGACGGTTTGAATGCGCGATGATTGGGCGATTTTCCACGCCAGGGCATGCTCGCGGCCGCCAGAGCCCACTACCAGAATTTTCATATGAACCTGTATCAGTCTTCGATTACTGCGTTGCTATAAATTTCTTGTACGTCGTCCAGATTTTCCAGGGCGTCGAGCAATTTTTGCATCTTGATTGCATCGTCGCCTGTAAATACGGTCTCGGTGGCCGGTTTCATGATGATTTCCGCCACTTCAGCCTTAAAGCCTGCCTGTTCCAGGGCTTGCTTGAGTGCTGCAAAATCGTGTGGGCCGCAGATGACCTCGATGCCGCCCTCTTCGTCGGTGATGACGTCTTCGGCACCGGCTTCCAGTGCCGCTTCCATCAACGCATCTTCATTGGTGCCAGGGGCGAACAGCAACTGGCCACAATGCTTGAACATGAATGCCACCGAACCTTCGGTGCCCATGTTGCCGCCAAACTTGGAAAAGGCGTGGCGGACTTCGGCCACGGTGCGGATTCTATTGTCAGTCATGCAATCGACAATGATGGCGGCGCCGCTGATGCCATAGCCTTCGTAGCGTACTTCTTCATAGTTGACGCCGTCCAGGCTGCCGCTGCCGCGCTGGATAGCGCGCGTGACGTTATCCTTCGGCATATTGGCATCTGATGCCTTGTCTACCGCCAGCCGCAAACGCGGATTGGCGTCGATATCGCCGCCGCCCATGCGCGCGGCAACTGTGATTTCCTTGATAAGTCGCGTCCAGATCTTGCCGCGCTTGGCGTCGGTGGCGGCCTTCTTGTGTTTAATGTTGGCCCATTTGCTGTGTCCAGCCATGATGGTTCTTTCTTGCTCTAGTTAGCTATAATCAAAGGGCAATTTTACCATATCGGACATACTTGAAATCCCACTTCTGAGCACCTGAAAACATGTCAAATCCTCTCTTGATAGCCAAAAATGCTCAGCAGGACCTGTTACTTCTGTCAGCGCTGGTCAATCGTCACGGTTGTATCACTGGCGCTACCGGCACCGGCAAGACCGTGACCTTGCAGGTGATCGCGCAAGCTCTTTCCGACGGCGGCGTGCCGGTTTTCATGGCTGACGTCAAGGGTGATTTGTCCGGTATGGCCAAGGCTGGCGTCGCTTCGGTCAAGCTCAGGCAGCGCCTGGATGCGCTTGGCATCACCGCGCCGCAATGGGCGGCAACGCCAGTGACTTTCTGGGATGTTTACGGCCAACAAGGTCATCCGGTGCGGGCCGCCATCTCCGATATGGGGCCGTTGCTGCTGGCGCGCATGCTCAACCTGAACGATACTCAGCAAGGTGTGTTGCAACTGGTGTTCAAGATTGCCGACGATAACGGCTTGTTGCTGCTGGACCTGAAAGACCTGCGGGCGATGTTGCAGCACGTTGGCGAGAATGCCGCCAGCTTCCAGAGCGAATACGGCAATATCTCTGCCGCCAGCATCGGCGCCATCCAGCGCGGCCTGACCGCTATCGGTGAACAGGGCGGCGAACAGTTCTTCGGCGAGCCGATGCTCAACATCGACGACCTGATCCAGACTGACGGCGACGGCGACGGCAAAGGCGTGGTGAACATCTTGGCAGCCGATAAACTGATGAATGCGCCGCGTCTGTATTCAACCTTTCTACTGTGGATGCTGTCTGAATTGTTCGAGCGTCTGCCGGAAGTCGGTGACCTCGACAAGCCGAAGCTGGTATTTTTCTTTGACGAAGCACACCTTCTGTTTAGCGAAGCGCCGAAGCCGCTGCTGCAAAAGATCGAGCAAGTAGTGCGCCTGATCCGTTCCAAAGGTGTAGGCGTGTTTTTCGTCACGCAAAATCCGCTGGACATCCCCGACACCGTCCTCGGCCAGCTTGGCAATCGCGTGCAGCACGCATTGCGCGCCTATACGCCGCGCGACCAGAAAGCAGTGCAAGCCGCCGCCGCCACCTTCCGTGCCAATCCTGCACTGAACACCGCACAGGCCATCAGCGAGCTCGGCGTGGGCGAGGCGCTGGTGTCTTTTTTAGACGATAAGGGCCGCCCGAATATCGTCGAACGCGGATTCATCCTGCCGCCGGCATCGCAGATCGGCCCGCTTACGGACGACGAGCGCAAACAACTGATCGCCACATCAATCGTCGCCGGGGTCTACGAAACCGCGATTGATCGCGAATCGGCATATGAAATATTGAAAGGGCGTGCAGCCGCAGCGCCGCCCGCCAGCGAAGGTGCCGATTCTTCCGGCGCCGCCGCCGGATCCTGGGGCAGCGTCCTGGGCGGCTTGCTCGGCGGCGGCTCGGGCCGCAGCGATACGGTGGTCCAGGCGGTAGTCAAGTCGGCGGCGCGCAGCATCGGCTCGCAGGTCGGACGCGAACTGATTCGCGGCGTGCTGGGATCGCTGCTGAAGAAGAAGTGAGCTGTGACTCTTGCCATGTATTGCAAAAACGTGCGGAGTTCGTGGTGACTTTATTCTTCCGAAAATGAGTTTTTCGCTTTTCACATCGTATGGCGCACAGGCAGCATCTTCGCGCTTGCTGGAGATTGTTAAACCATCGGTCGATATGAGTTTCATCAATCCACCGGTTGCCAACGCGATCTTCACATACCCATTACAATTCCAACGTGAGTATTACATGAGCAACACGCACCATCAGACCAGCCGCCAGCTTTTTTTGGGCGGATTGGCAATTGCCGTCACCGGCGCAATTTTGTTTTCCGCTAAAGCGATCGTAGCCAAGTTGATTTATCGGTACCCGGTCGATGCGGTGTTGTTGATTACGTTTCGTATGTTGTTTTCGTTGCCGGTGTTTGCGGCGGTAGCACTATGGAAGGCCCGCACCGAGAAGTCGTTGTCGAATGCAGATCGGATGCGGATTGTGGTGCTGGGACTGATCGGCTACTACTTGTCGAGTTTCCTCGACTTTCTGGGGCTGCAATACATTTCGGCTGGACTGGAGCGCCTGATATTGTTTTTGACGCCATCATTTGTGTTGCTGATGTCGTTTTTGTTTTATCGGCGCAGGGTGACTTGGCTGGAGTGGGCCGCATTGCTGATTTCGTATCTCGGTACGGTGCTAGTGTTCTTGCATGACGTGCGTCTTGGCGGTGCGAATATCGGCCTGGGTAGTGCTTTGGTGCTGGGTGCAGCGGTCAGCTATGCGTTGTACCTGATGCTGTCGGGCCAGTTGGTGAGCCGGGTCGGGGCGATGCGGCTGGTGGCTTATGCGATGTGCGTGTCATGTGTTGCCTGCATCCTGCAGTTCATGCTGCTGAGGTCGTTGCCGATTCTGTTCCAGCAGGCACCGCAAGTGTATGGCTTGTCTGTTATCAACGCCGTATTTTGCACGGTGTTGCCGGTGTACCTGACGATGGTTGCGGTAGCGCGCATCGGTCCGGCGACATCGGCCCAGGCAGGCATGGTGGGGCCGGTATCCACGCTGTTTTTGGGAGCATTGATTCTGGACGAGCCGATTACCGCGATTCAATTGACTGGTACCGCCTTGGTGTTGATGGGGATTTACTTGATTTCAAAAAAGAAGCAATAAAGAAGCAATAAAGAAGCAATAAAGAAGCAATAAAGAAGCAATAAAGAAGCAATAAAGAAGCAATAAAGAAGCAATAAAGAAGCAATAAAAAAACCGAAAACCTGTCCAGGGTTTCGCTGCAATCTGTCTTAATCATGAGGGGCAGGAGTCATTATGGTAAAAGCAATCAGGATGTCTAAAACCGGTGGCCCCGAGGTCATGGAGTATGTCGATGTAGAGGTGGGGGAGCCAGGGCCGGTTGAAGTGCGGGTCCGGCACGTTGCCTGCGGCTTGAATTATATCGACGTCTATTTTCGCAGCGGTTTGTATCCGCAGCCGCTACCTGCCGGTCTGGGGTAGGAGGCCGCAGGTGTGATCGATGCCGTCGGTCCTGATGTGCATCATCTGCAAGTCGGCGATCGCGTGTCCTATGCCACCCGCCCGAATGGCGCCTACGCGGAAATGCGCGTCATGCCGGCTGCTTTTCTGGTCAACTTGCCTGACGCCATCAGCTTTGAAACCGCCGCTGCGATGACTCTGCAAGGTTTGACGGTGCAATATCTGTTCCGCCGCACTTTCCCGTTGCGCGGCGGTGAAACCATCCTGTTTCATGCCGCCGCGGGCGGGGTCGGCCTGATTGCCAGCCAGTGGGCCAAGGCGTTGGGCGTGACGATGATCGGCACTGTCAGCTCGGATGAAAAGGCGGCCCTGGCGCGTGCCGCCGGATGCACTCATGTCATCAATTACAAAACCGAGAATTTTGTCCAGCGCGCGCACGAAATCACCGACGGTAAAGGCGTGCCGGTAGTGTATGACTCGATCGGTAAAGATACCTTCATCGGTTCGCTCGACTGCCTGGCGCCGCTTGGCTCGATGGTGAGTTTTGGCAATGCCTCGGGAGCGGTGCCGCCGTTCAGTCTCAATGAACTGGCCTCGCGCGGCTCGCTGACGATCACCCGGCCATCGCTGCCCAGCTACATCTCCACCCGTGCCGATCTTGATGCAGCAGCAGCCGATTTGTTCCAGATGATCGACAGCAAGCAAATCAAGATCGACATCAACCAGCGTTACGCATTAAAAGATGTGGCGCAGGCGCATGCCGATCTGGAGGCGCGTAAAACCACCGGGTCCACCATCCTGATTCCCTGATCCATCGCCTGTGCACATGAGGTATCGATGAGCGACCCTCTGAAAAACCGTCCGGATGTCGATCCAGACAACCCGATGAATCATCCGCAAGAGCAGCCTGCCGGCAGCGACGGTTCGCCCAAGTTCGGGCGTTTGCTGATCGCACTGGTGCTGGTGGTGATTCTGATCGGCTGTATTACCGTTGCCAGCGAGTGGTTCTATAGCGGCGCATAAAGAAGTGATGTTGCAACTTAATTTTGCAATTTAGCTTCGCAATTTAGCTTCGCTGTTGAAGAATAAAAAAGACCCGCGCCCTCACTGTGGTGAGAGCGTGGGCCTTTTTAGTGATTGACGCCGCAGTTACTGCTTGTCTTCCACTTTCAATTTAACCGTGTGCGGCACGCCGCTCTTACCGGGGAAGTCGGTAAATGCGCTGCGTACCAGATACGGCATTACCGCAGCCAGGGAATTGATCTTGCCCTCGCTGGTGACGGTGACGTCATACAACTTCTTGCCGTTGATGGCGCTGCTGATCGAGACGTTCAGGCGGCGCTGGAACAACTGGTAGTTGAATGTACGCTGGCCCACCACCTGCGGTCCGTACCAAAACGGATCATAGAACGGTCCATAGAAACCCGGGCGACCCCAGCCATATGGGCCGTATGGGCCGTATGGGCCGTACCACAACGGATCAGCGACCACCGGTTCAGTCTCATAGACGGCGCGTGCGGAAATGTCATAGTTGAGGGCGACTTTGAGTTGCGCCGCGCCGGCACTCGTTTGCGCCACGAATCCCAGTCGCTGTAATTCGGCGCCCACCAGGTTTTCATAGCGCTTGTATTCCAGGTCATTTTCTTGTGTCGTCGTGCGCTCGAACACGTACGACTTGTCGGACAGGTCGGCCGGCCACTCATTGAAGGCGGTGACGTCGCTGCGGATGACGGTTGCGCAGCCGCCCAGCAGTAGCATGAGTGCAGCGCAACAGAGACTGGAGAGACTGATAAAGCGTTTCATTGTGATTCCTCTTCGTGGGGTATGTACAGAGAAATTCCACGGTCTGCTTGATTGACATTGGTGGCTTCTGGCACATATTTGGAGCGTCGATTCTGTCTGGCGGTCGAGGTCAATCGCCATTGCGGCCGGATAATAACAATTTTAGCTAAGTCCCGGTGGCGCCGCTTTATTGCTTTGTCACTTTCTGTAACTGCGAGTGATGGCAGCAGCAATCTCGGCCACAATCACCGCGACCAAGACAGCGACCAAGACAGCGACGTTGACAGCGAGGGAGGGTGTGCTGGATTTTGTGTAAACGGAATTTCGTTTAATTCGGCTTCATCCGTTCTTCAAACTGGATAGTGAAGCGGTTAAGTGCTCCCTTCCAGTCCCGCAATGGCATCGTCCACTTCTTGCT
>NZ_JBIIVN010000176.1:0-4970 GCF_044339385.1 Collimonas sp.
GCTATCGTTCACCCTGCCAGTATTTAGATGACTGGCTCACTGAGCAACATCAGGAAAAACAGGCGGCATAAAAGCCACCTGTTGGAAGACGAAAAATCGAGGGAAGCTCATATCGAGAGCTGGAGTTGAATTTGCGAATCAAACCAAAAAAGCGGCTTACCAGGGAAAAGCCCGAACCGTTGTCGGTGCCAACGTCGATCAACGACGTCTGGTCCATGGATTTCATGCACGATCAGCTGTCGGACGGACGCAGCATCCGCCTGTTCAACGTCATTGATGACTTTAATCGGGAGGGCTTAGGCATCGACGTCGACGTCTCCCCGCCGGCAACTCGCGTCGTTCGGTCGCTTGACCAAATTATCGAATGGCGGGGAAAGCCGACGACGATCCGCTTTGACAACGGCACCGAATACATCAGTTCGACACTGGCCGCGTGGGCAGAAAAACAGCATCCAGATCAATTTTATTCAGCCAGGACAGCCGCAACAGAATGCTTATATCGAGGGCTACAACAGAACTGTTCGCTATGCCTGGCTCGCCCACGATCTGTTTGAATCAATCAGCGAGGTCCAGGCATTTGCCATGAAATGGCTCTGGACCTACAATCACGAACGCCCGAACATGGCGCTCGGCGGCATCACCCCGAAGCAGAAATTAACCCTTGCGGCTTAGCCTCTACTTTTAGCTTTGCTTAAAAACGGGGGGATTACCAATGAGAACTGTAATAACCGTAATTATTCCTGATGGTAGCGCGTCACAAGTTCAACTTCGCTCTTGGAGCCCAAGAATACCGGCACCCGCTGATGCAGTTTTTCGGGCTGGATATCCAGAATAGCATGCTTGCCGTCGGTCGCTGCGCCGCCGGCTTGTTCGACGATGAAGGCCATCGGGTTGGCTTCATACATCAGGCGCAGCTTGCCTGGCTTGTCCGGTTCACGCGCATCGGCTGGATACATGAAAATGCCGCCACGGTTCAGAATGCGATGCACATCGGCCACCATCGAGGCGATCCAGCGCATGTTGAAATCCTTTTGACGCGGACCGGTGCTACCTGCCAACATCTCGTTGACATAGCGTGTCACAGGCGGATGCCAGTGGCGCGCGTTGGAAGCGTTGATCGCAAATTCTTTGGTCTCTGTCGGAATCCGCATGTCGCTCTGGGTCAGCACCCACGAGCCCATTTCACGATCCAGCGTGAAGCAATGCACGCCATTCCCGGTAGTCAGCACCAGCATGGTTTGTGGGCCGTAGACCGCATAACCGGCGGCGACCTGCTTGCGTCCGGCTTGCATGAAGTCCTGCTCAGTGGGGATCTTCATGCAAGCCGGTGCCTTCAACACCGAGAAAATGGTGCCGATCGAGACGTTCACATCGATATTGCTAGAGCCGTCGAGCGGATCGAACAGCAGCATGTATTCGCCTTGCGGATAGCGGTTTGGAATCGGATGGATCGATTCCATTTCTTCCGACGCCATCGCCGCCAGATGACCGCCCCACTCATTGGCTTCAAGCAGGATTTCGTTGGAAATAATATCCAGCTTTTTCTGCGCTTCGCCTTGCACATTTTCGCTGTCGGCGCTACCCAATACTTCGCCTAGCGCGCCCTTGCCGACGGCGTGGCTGATAGTCTTGCAGGCGCGGCCAACCACTTCGATCAACAACCGCAACTCCGCCGGAATGCTGTTGTGCAAGCGCCGCTGCTCGATCAGATGTTGCGTAAGACTAATCCGTTTCATATCGTTCTTTCTTCGTAGTAGCTAGTAGCTAGCGCCGCCGGGATGGCATGCCAAAACGGCGGCGCAGCGGCCAAAATCAATTGGCTAATGCTTTGCCAATCACTTCCAATACATCCTTCGACAAGTTTGGCGCTGCCGCCACCCGTTGCAAGGCAATGCGCATTTTTTCCTGCAGCGCCGGCGCGTATTTACGCCAGCGATCCAGGCTACGCGCCAGACGCGCTGCGACTTGAGGGTTGACGGCATTCAACGCGATCACCTGATCCGCCCAGAACGCATAGCCGCTGCCGTCGGCTGCATGGAAATTGGCCGGATTGCCGCTACAGAAACTGAAGATCAGGCTGCGCGCACGATTCGGGTTTTTCAGCGAGAAGGCGGGATGCTCCAGCAAGGCGCGAATGGCGGCGATGTCGGCAGTATACGCAGTGGCTTGCAACGCGAACCACTTGTCGATCACCAACGCTTCCTGTTCGAAGTCCTTGTAGAATTTTTCCAGTGCAGCAGCCTTGCCAGGAGCGCTGCTATTGGTCAGTGCCACCAGCGCCGCCAGGCGGTCAGTCATGTTGTTGGCGCTGTCGTATTGTTGCTGCGCCAGTTCATGTGCGATGGCATCATCGGCCTGCATCAGGTAAGCCAGCGCCAGATTTTTCAGCGCGCGCTTGCCGGCAGCATCAGCGTCGGGGCTGTAAGCGCCGGGGGTCTGGTTGGCGTGATAAGTTGCCAGCAGATCGTCCTTCAATGCTTGCCCCAATTTGCCGCGCAAATACTGACGCGAACGATGGATGGCTTGCGGGTCGATCACCTCGGTTTGTTCCGCCAACAGTGCTTCCGAAGGCAATGTCAGGGCTTGCTCACGGAAGGCAGCGTCGAGCGTTGTATCGTTGAGGATCAGAGCGAAGGCTTTGCCCAACGCGTCAGTGTCAACATTAGACGCAGCCTGACTCAACACTTCTTCCAGCGCCACCGACTGACCGGACTTCGATGCATCCTGCAGCGCGCTGGTCAGAGACAACAAGCTGCGTGTCGCCAGGCGCTGACCGGCTTCCCAGCGGTTGAAAGCATCGCTGTCGTGCGCCAGCAGGAACGCCAGTTCAGCATCCGTGTATTCAATGTCCAACACCACCGGTGCCGAAAAATTGCGGAGGATTGACGGTACCGGCTGTTGCGCGACATCGACAAAGCGGAAAGTCTGCCGGGCCTTGGTCAGCTCAAGCACACGAGTGGTCTCGCCGCCGACTTTGCCCTTGGCATCAGTACTCAGGCGCAGCGGCATATCGCTGCCTGTGCTGTCCAGCAGGCCGACTGCAACCGGGATATGAAACGGCAGCTTCCTGGTTTGTCCCGGCGTCGGCGCGCAGGTTTGCGACAAGGTTAGTTCATAAATCTTCTTGACGGCGTCATACCTGGTTTGCACCTTCACCCGGGGCGTGCCGGCCTGGCTGTACCAACGCTCGAACTGGCTCAAGTCGCGGCCGTTGGCGTCGACCATCGCCGCACGGAAATCATCGCATTCAACCGCCTGGCCATCGTGACGCTCGAAGTACAGATTCATACCCTTGCGGAAACCGTCGCGACCAAACAGGGTCTGGTACATGCGCACCACTTCAGCGCCCTTTTCATAAATCGTGACGGTATAGAAGTTGTTGATCTCAACATATGAATCGGGACGCACTGAGTGCGCCATCGGCCCAGCATCCTCCGGAAACTGAGCCTGGCGCAATACGCGCACATCGTCGATACGCTTGACCGCCCGGCCGCTGTCGGTGCCAATCATATCGGCCGAGAATTCCTGGTCGCGGAACACGGTCAGCCCTTCCTTCAGCGAGAGCTGGAACCAGTCGCGGCAAGTGACGCGGTTACCGGTCCAGTTGTGGAAATATTCGTGTCCCACCACTGCCTCGATATTGGCGTAATCGACATCGGTGGCGATACGCGAATTGGCCAATACGTATTTGGTATTGAAAATATTCAGGCCTTTGTTTTCCATCGCGCCCATGTTGAAATCACCGACTGCGACGATCATGAAGCGGTCCAGATCGAGCTCCAGGCCAAAACGTTCTTGGTCCCAGCGGATGCTATTTTTCAGCGAATCCATCGCGTGCTGCGTCTTATCCAGGTTGCCTTCTTCGACCCACACCTGCAACAGCACTTCACGGCCGGATTGCAATGTGTACTTTTCTTCCTGGCACACCAACTGGCCAGCAACCAATGCGAACAGATAAGACGGCTTCTTGAACGGATCTTCCCATTTGGCGTAGTGACGGCCGTCTGGCAAGCTACCCTCTTCAATCAGATTGCCGTTCGACAGCAGCACCGGATATTTTTTCTTGTCGGCGCGCAACATCACAGTGTATTTGGCCATCACATCTGGGCGGTCCGGGAAATACGTGATCTTACGGAAGCCCTCGGCCTCGCACTGGGTAAAGAAATTGCCGTTGGAGACATACAAACCCATCAGCGAAGTATTGTTTTCCGGCCTGGTCAGCGTTTCGATCTCCAGCACGACCTTGGCTGGTGCCGCTGGAATGCTGAGCTTGCGGTCTTCCAGCTTATATTGGCTGGGCTTGAGTTGCTTGCCGTTGAGGCGCAATTGCAGCAGTTCCAGTTTCTCACCAAACAACACGATCTCCTTGCTGAGGCTGGCCGGATTGCGGCGCATGGTAATGCGGGTGGCAATGTGGGTGGCGGCGGGATCGAGGTCAAAGCCCATGTCGACGGTGTCGACCAGGAAGGCGGGAACGGTATAGTCCTTACGATGTTTGGTGGTTGGCTTGACGGAGGTATCGGTACGCATAGGGTTGGTCGTTAGGGTGACGTTTAAGGTTGATAACTATGGTTGGTAACTACAGTCGGCAACTGGGCTGCCGGCCAAGTGATCACTCGGCGGCTAGCTCAAATGTGGCTGGTCAGTATTAAAAATTCGGGCAGACCATGATTCTACCAATCAAAGCCGGAAGCTTCATGCAATTTGAGATGGAAATGCGGCGATGATGGCATTGAAGCACTCTGCGGCCGCAAACAAGGGGCTGACGAGGAGGATGAATCAGCACAAGCTCTGGAAATTGCCATAAAATTACTATCGCTAGACCTGTCGGTGTCGGCCTCGCTGGAGGATGTAATTAGTTTTGTGTAAACGGTCATTTGGCAGCACACTGCCACCATAGAGGAAAAAATGACCTACGTAAAACGCACCAAACGGGCCAAGCCCGATCCTGAGTTGGTCAAGCTGGCGGA
>NZ_JBIIVN010000021.1:0-23614 GCF_044339385.1 Collimonas sp.
TTCGACGCTTGGCTATCGTTCACCCTGCCAGTATTTAGATGACTGGCTCACTGAGCAACATCAGGAAAAACAGGCGGCATAAAAGCCACCTGTTGGAAGACGAAAAATCGAGGGAAGCTCAGACCGTGGCCACCATGAAGGTCAGGCCGCCCAGCACTACCGCAAAGGTATTGTCGATATGGCTGACCATCTCTACCGGTTCGGTAATCAGCTTGCTGTAGATCGGCAGCGTCGCTGCGATGCAGATCACCGTGAGTATTGAAAAGCCGAGGAAGTTGACCGGCAGACCCCAGAAATTACCGCGCTTGACCGAGTTGAAATCCTTGCCGTATCGGGAGAAATCGCCGAAGTTAAGCATCGGCCCGGAGAAGTACGAGACCACCAGCGCAATCGCGTTGATCATCACCGGCAGCGCGGCGAAACCGCTGTACTTGATGCCGCCCAGGTTGAGATCGATATTGCTCCAGCCAGCCAGCCTTCGCCACCAGCCACACTGCCAGCAGCAGCATGACGACATGCACGGCAGGACCGGCCCAGTCGATGAACTTGCGAATCGCCTCCATGCCGATCCAGAACACGAATGCTTGCAATACCCACATCACCATGAAACCTAGCCAGCCGAGGTACGAGAGGCCGGCAAACCCGTATTGCGCGACGTCGGCATAGATCGCCAGCGCCGGAAAGAACTTGAGTAAGATCAGCAGAAAGGCGCCGGAGGCAAGATAGGTCTGGATGCCGTGCCAGGCCACCGCGATGAGGCCACGAATGATGGCCGGAATGTTGGCGCCGAGGACGCCAAAGGTGGTGCGACAAATCACCGGATAGGGGGCGCTGGTTATCTGGCTAGGCTTGGCCACCAGGTTGGCGAAGAACTGCACGATCATGATCCCAAGCAGCAGCGACACCAGCACCTGCCAGCTGCTTAACCCCAGGGCGAACAGGCTGCCGGCGGTGACATAGCCGCCGATGCTATGCACATCCGACATCCAGAATGCGAAGATGTTGTAGCTGCCCCAGGTTTGTTTTTTCAGCGGTGCCAGATCTTCGTTGGTGAGCCGCTCGTCATATGACGGTTTGATCATTGCATTGTGTTTTTCCATCGTGACTCCTCATGTAGTACCGCATTTAAAAACGTGAATAATCAGAACCGGGGGGGGCGCTTGGGCTTCTCGCTGTCGAGACGCTGGTTGTCGTCTGGTCTACGGGGTTAGCTTTATTCTGGCTGTTACTTATTTCGCACAATCAAAGAGCAAATTGCGCACAATGTCAGCCTTGCAGTAAGCCAGAACCGTGCCAGCTAAGGTTTTAATGCCATAAACAAGCGTTTCAAGAATGAAAATGAGCGACGCAGAGGTTGCTTCCAGTAAATACGAAGGCAATCTGCTTGCACAATATTGTGCGCAATTTGGTGCAAAATCCGCCAATTTCTTGCCCCTGCTCCAGCATGGGGCACGCCATCCGTGCTATCGGCTGGATAAGAATGGATAGCGCAGGTAAAACATCGTGCACTCGTGCAACGGCCAGGCTTAGGATTTATACTGGCGCATCACCTAGATGAGGATCTGACCAGCCATGTATCAATTGTGCGCAATCCTGATGTCGCCACTCTCGCTGGCGGTGTCGGCTAATCGGGCCGCAGCATGAGTCAGGCTAGCGGCATGCGCCAGCAAGAATTGAGCAACGACGAGATCGATGCACGTATCCACCTGGCAATCATCGACGCCATCCTGGAGCGCCAATTGCCACCCGGCGCCCGCCTGGTCGAGGCCCCACTATGTGACGCCTTCGGCGTCACGCGCGGCACCTTGCGGCGGGTGTTCGTGAAACTCGCCCATGAAGGCGTGATCGATCTGCAACCGAATCGCGGTGCAGTGATTGCCGCCCATGACATCAATGAAGCACGTGAAGTATTCGAAGCGCGCGTCATCGTCGAAAGTGGTTCAGTCAAGAGCCTGGCGGGCAAACGCCGACGCCTGCCGGAGCTGCGCCAGATGGTCGGGCGCGAACATACCCTGCGCGAGCAGGGTAACTGGGGCGACTGGATTCGCCTCTCCGGCGAATTCCATATGAAGCTGGCGCAAGCCAATGAAAATCACATCGTGACGAGCTATCTGCGGCCGCTGATCGCACAGCTCGCTGTTGATCGGCCTGTATGAAATGCCGAAGCGCAACAGTTGCTCGGCAGGCGAACACGTGGCGATCCTCGACGCAATCGAACAGGGAGATGGCGAGCAAGCCGCGCACTTGATGGCGCATCATCTGGGTGAGTATGCCAGCACGCTCCTGACGGCGCCGAGCCGCCCTACAGAAATCGATTTCGGCAAACTGTTTGCGCCAGTGCGCGGGGTTTAAGCGATACTCTCTGGTATCAGCAGCATCCCAAACAGCACCGCGCACGCAACCGGACAGGACCGCCATGGACGATACCAAGCAACTCGATAAGCAACTGGAATATGTCGGATTCTGGCTCAGGGTCTGGGCCAGCATTATCGATACCGTGCTGGTGCTGGCGATTACCGCGCCGTTGTTGTTGGCAATCTACAGCCGCGAACGACTGGCTGCCGGGATCACCTTTAGCAGTAGCGCCAGTTTCCTGATTTCATATGTGCTGCCGGCGATTGCTGTGCTGGCGTTCTGGAGTTTCAGACAAGCCACACCGGGCAAGATGGCGATTTCCGCCCGGATCGTAGATGCCTGCAGCGGCGGCCCGACCAGCATGAGCCAGAACCTGATCCGTTATATCGGTTATTTCCCGTCGATCTTGGTTTGTTGCCTGGGCCTGATCTGGGTCGGCCTCGACCAGCGCAAGCAGGGCTGGCATGACAAACTGGCCGGCACCGTGGTGGTGCGGCCCAGGCGCGGTAATGGCGCGCCGGTACGCTTCGACCATTAAGCCGCGCTGTCCCCGCTCCACCCGGCACAGGCACGCTGCCAATCGGCGCGGGTCATGGCATATACCGCAGCGTCCATCTCGTACCATCTTTCGATGCCCTGATACCGCATCCCGAGGCGCTGCATGACACGCGCCGAACGCTGGTTATCCTGGTGGCAGACCGCGCAGAGGCGCTCGCCGCCGATGGTCTCGAACGCAAACCCGGCCATGCGCCGCGCCGCCTCTGAAGCCAGCCCCTGACCCCACTTGTCCCGACGCAGACGCCAACCGATTTCCAGCGGGTTGGCGGTGTCGCCGCCGAGGTACTGGATACAGCCTGAGCCGATAAGTTCATCACTGTCTTGCTCAATCAAACTCCACCAGGAAAACCCCCATTCAGTCCACCGCTTCTTGACGCGGGCGATCACCGCCTGCGTGTCCTCTGCGGTCTGAGGCTTACCGGTGATATAGCGCATCACGGCCGGATCGCGGTTGACGGCAAGCAGCCCACCCAGGTGTAAATCATTGAACGGCTCCAGCCGTAGCCGTTGCGTAGTTAAGATGGTCATGGCATGCGTCTGTCAATGGATCGGTGGTGTGGATACGCAGCTTGAATGATGTTCATCGCGTCGACAGGGCAGCGACTTCCATCTCCATTTACGATGCACGCGCCAACGCCATCTGATCGGCCAGCTCGTCCAATCCGCGCACCACGTAATCGAGAATTTGTCCTAGCTCATCGAATGCACTGCCGGCCCGGTTGATCCAACAGACTGGGTAACCGAAATGGCACGCCCCCGATGCATCCCAGGCATTCGACGACACAAATAATATCTCGGCACGATCAAGTTTGAGGTGCGCTTCAGCTAGTTGATAGACACTGTGGTGCGGCTTGAACATGCGCACTTCATCGGCGCTGATCAGATGTGCGAAACACGGCCCGAGTCCTGATTGCGTGACGACGCTGTGTATCGAGTGCGGCGAACCGTTCGATAAGATGGCCAGCGGCAGCCCGCTTGCCTGAAGTCTGGAGAGTGCGGCAGGGACTTCCGCATGCGGTGGCAGGCGCAGATAGGCATCGCACAATGCAAGCTGCGCCGCTGTGTCGAGCGCCAGCTTCAGTTGCCGCGATGTAGACAACAGCGCATCACGGGTAGCCTGTTCGAAGTCGACGTAGTTGCCCATCAGACTGCGTAGCCAGGTGTATTCAAGCTGCTTCTGGCGCCACGCCGCGCTGATCTCGCGCCCGTGACCGGGGTGATAGGTATCGCACAACGTGGCTACCGAATGAACGTCGTAAAGGGTGCCGTACAGGTCAAACACAATGCCGTTGATGTGGTGCATGTAGACTCCTTTAGAAGTAACGCGCAGTCGGCGGCATGAAGCAAGGCGTCGTCGCTCCGCTTGTGGGTTGCGAGGTTGGCAATCATGCGCTAACTCAACGCGACCCGCTACCGATTAAACCCTCATCATAAAGCTCTCGAAGTTGTCGACCGGCAGCGGACGGCAGAAATAATAGCCTTGGTAGGCATGGCAGCCTGCGTTGGCCAGGAAATCTCGCTGCGCGGCGGTCTCGATGCCCTCGGCGATCACTTCCAGGCCAAGGTTCCTGGCCAGTGCCAGGATGGTTTCGGCGTTGGCCGCGTCGTTGGAATCGTACAGGATGTCTCGCACGAAGGCATGATCGATCTTCAACTGATCCAGCGGCAGGCGCTTCAGGTAGGAGAGAGAAGAATATCCGGTGCCGAAATCATCCAATGAAAAAAAGATTCCCGAGAGCTTCAGTTTAGTCATCTTTTCAATGACGTCCTGGACGTTGTCTACCAGCAGGCTCTCGGTCAACTCCAGCTTGAGGCGATGCGGATTCGCGCCGGTGCTGCTGATGACGGCCAGTACCATGTCGACAAAATCGGTTTTGCGGAACTGCTGGGCACTGATATTGACCGAAATCGTTAAATGCGCCAGTTCCGGCCGGATTGCCCATCGCGCCAGCTGAGTGCAAGCGGCTTGCAGAACCCATTTTCCCAGTGGCAGGATCAACCCGGTTTCTTCCGCCATCGGAATAAAATCTGCTGGCAGCACCATCCCGCGCTGTGGATGCTGCCAGCGCACCAGCGCTTCGACCCCGGTGATAAGGTCATTGCCTCGCACCTGCGGCTGATAATGCAGCAGGAACTGCTCTCCCTCAATCGCTTTGCGTAGCCCGGCCTCCAGGTTGGCGCGTTGCACCACCACGGTCTGCATCGCCGGATCGAAGAAACGCAGGGGGTTGCGCCCGGTTTCCTTGGCCTTGTACATCGCCAGGTCGGCCTGTTTCAGCAACTCGTCGATATCAGACCGGTGGCCCTGAAACAAAGTCGCACCGATGCTTGCGGTACAGCGGTATTCAAGTTCGCCAAGCTGGTAGACGCCGCTCAGCGCGACAAGGACTTTCTCACCGACCGCTTCGGTCTGGCGCGCTGCATCCTCGATATTCGGACTCAGGTTGCCCAGGACTATGACAAATTCGTCGCCGCCGACGCGCGCCACTGTATCGACTTCGCGCACGCCGCCAGCCAGGCGCTGCGCTGCCAGCCGCAGCAAGAGGTCACCTTTGTCATGTCCTTGTGTGTCGTTTAAGGTTTTGAAATGATCGAGGTCTACAAACAGTAGCGCGCCGCTGGTCTTATTGCGCGCGCTGACTGTGATCGCCTGCGTCAGGCGATCACAGTCAGCAGGGTGCGGTTGGGAAGATGCGTGAGCGCATCGAAAAACGCCAGCTCCCTGATTTTTTCCTCTGAAATCTTGCGTTCGGTGATGTCATGATGGTGGCCGACATAATGTGTCACGATACCGTCCTCTCCTGTCACCGCGGAAATCGTCAGCCATTTCGGATATATCTCGCCATTCTTGCGGCGATCCCATATCTCGCCCTGCCAGCCGCCATGACTTTGGATGGTTTGCCACATGTCGCGATAGAAGGCGCTGTCGTGGCGGCCGGACCGCAGCATGCGCGGTGTCTGTCCGACTACCTCAGCGGCGCTATATCCGGTGATTTCGGTGAAAGCACGATTGACGCGCAAGATGGTGGAGTTGGCATCGGTGATCATCATGCCCTCGCGCGAATTGAACGCAACCGCGGCGATGCGCAGTTCCGCCTCGGCCTGCTTGCGTTCGGTGATATCGCGTCCGCTGGTGCGAAAACCGGTGAATTTGCCGCGGTCATCGCTGATCGGCGCCCAGGAAATGGAAAGCCAGAACAGCGATCCGTCCTTGCGCACGCAGCGAACTTCCATATCATTGCCGCGCAGGCCCTGCAACGCCTGCTGGAAGCCGGATACAACCCGAGCCCGGTCTTCAGGATAGATCAGCGTAGCGGCGAAATCATCCATGGCCATGCACTCTGCTATCGTATAGCCGGTGTACTCCTTGACCGATGGATTGATCCAGCGCGGCTTGCCGTCCAGGCCCCACCAGATCTCCCAGTTGAGCATGCAGTCTGCGATGGCGCGGAATTTTTCTTCGCTCTCGCGTAATTCAAGCGTCATCGATGCCGCCAACTGCATGGCGCGGCTGCGGCCCGTCAACATCTGCCACGCCAGCAGCGCCAGCAGCGCCAGCAACAGGCTGAGACAACCACCTGTGGCGACAATCGGCAATGCGGCGTTGTGCCCGAAGTGTCCGCCGAAATCGTCCAGTGCGGTCATCGACAGCGTCCAGTCGCGTCCCCCGATAACCATATATTCATTCCCCCACATGGCCCCCGGCGACGGCTTCCCAACCCCATCGTCGGAGTGATACAAGAGCGTGGCGGCAGAAGGTACGACACCGTCGTAAATATCAACAGCCAGTCCATGCGGCAGCTCGCCATACAAGCTCGCCATCAGGTTTCATGTGGAAAGAAGTGTAGACCCAGCCAGCCAGGTGCGCCCGGCGGGCGGCAATGCTGTCGTGTCGTTTGCCGTGCTCATAAAGCGCCAGATACATCAGAAAGCCGGAGCGCAGATCCTGTTCCGCATCGGCCGTCAGGCGGACTTTTCCAGACAGCGCCGCGGCGCCCGTATCGCGTGCCTGCTCCATCGCGCTGCGGCGCGCAGGATCGGACCACATGTCGAAGCCGAGGACTGCGTAATTGCCGCCAAGATTCGGCTCTCGCTGGACTATCGGCGCATAATTCTCGCGTTGTCCCGGCGGTTGCACAGCGTAGTCGGCGAAACCCAAATGACGCATCGCAAGCAGATGATCGCTCTTGCTCAATCCCGGCACCCACTGGCCGACGCCGATGGATTGAATCCCGGAATAATTGGCGTCAAGATTCAGCGAGGCGACATAGTCGTGAAAATCGTCGCGGCTCATCTCGCCGCTGGCCGCATACAGGCTCTGCGCGCTGCGTAGCATCTGCTCGTAGGCGTACATGCGCAGCTCAATGCGGCTGGCAGTATCGCGCAGCACAGCATCGAACTGAGAGAGTAAATCTTTTCTGACGAGTTCCCGTTCATGCTGCCAAAGCGCCCACGTCACGCCGAGCCCTGTGATAAAGACCACCAGGGGCAGCAGAATAAGGCGCCAGCGGCTCACCGCGTTGCTCGCAAACCGACCATGGCGCCAGCACAGGCGGGACTGAAATATTTCTCGAAAATGCGGCGCACAGTGCCGTCTGCGCGCATGTCGTTCACCAGCTTGCGCCATTTCTCCTGCTCAGCCGCCGGCAACGCCTTGCGCGACATGATCAGCCCGTGCGGTATAGCCGGGTCGTTAAATTCGATGGCGGACGTCAGGTCTCGGATCTTCTGTTCATTCAGCGCCGGATAATCGAATGGCGCGATGATCATGCCTTGGATGCTGCCGTGTAACAGCGCCTGGTAAAGCGGCGCCTGACCGTTGGCGCGGCTGAGTCGGTTGGCAGCAGACAATTGCTCGACCAGCCGATTGGCCGATTCGCTATAGCGAAAGCTGCGGATCACGCCGAGCTGAAAATGCGCACCACGCTCGACATCGGCGAGCTGGCGCAGGCCGCTGTCGTGGCGTACCATCAGATAGTATTTACTGCTGAAGTACCAGGCGAAAGTACCAGGCGAAAGAGGCAAAGCGGCTGCGTTCCGCGTTGGCAGTGCCGGACAGACTGAAGTCGAGCGCGCCGGACTTGATCAGTTGCCAGATACGCGCCCGCGACATCAGGCTGACGTTGACTTTACAGCCGCTGCGGCGAATCAGTTCATCGGCGACATCTTTGTCGATGCCGCTATCGGTTGCGGCGGAATACAGCAAACCCTGCGCGTGCAGCGCCAGCGTGAACGGGCGCGAACAGTCAGGGTCGACCTCGGCGGCACTCCCTGCAGTGCGAACCATGAGCAACAGAATACCAAGACAACCTCGGATCATAGCTTTACCATAGCTGTAGAGTTGACTCGGGATGAGAGTGTTACGGGCAACTAAATTATTGCGTCAACGCAACTGATGTTACGCGACACATCCCTTAACTGCAACCGATACCGCGCCCGCCAAGGTCGTATGCCGGGTAATAAATGACAAGTTAGCTGAGGGACATTGATAAACAGGCACAATAAAATGCATAATGCATAATGCATAATGCATAACGCATAATGCATAACGCATAACGCATAACGCATAACGCATAACGCATAACGCATAACGCATAACGCATAACGCATAACGCATAACGCTTGACAGCTTGACATCAGGCAAGCGGATAAGCAAATCAAGCCACAGGATTGCCCTGCGAATCGTACCAAAATGATATGAGTGAAATATTTGAGTGGCATGGTTGCCAGCGCGTTGCATGCACCGGCAACCAGATCGCCTAACCGCGCCGGACCCAGATCACCTTGCCGCCTGCAAGGCTGATGGTGAGACGCTCTTCACGATAGTCCATGGCGCCGGCATAGTGCTCGCCGTCGCGCTCACCGATGCGCCAGGCGCACCCTTGCAGCAAATCGCTGGCCTCTTTTTCGCTCTTGCCGACCAGAGTTTCATCTGTGAGCCGGTCGGCAGCGCAGCCGGCCGCCACTGGCGCCCCGGGTTGCTGGTTGGCTTGCGGATCGGCAGCCGGCACATCGACCACGGCGCAGCCCTGGAGCGCGACGATGCTGATGGCGCCGATGGCGACGCTGGCGGCTGGCAAGAGTTGTTTCAGTTTCATGATTTCTGTCCGTCAAATACGCGCCCGGCAACCGCTTCGGGCCAGGCAAAGCGGCGCATTGTAGCGCGGAAAGGGTTAGGAACAATTCAACGGCCAACCGCGTCTCGCCCCAGATGCTGCCGGGGTGATTTTTGTGTTTAACCGCAATTTTTCATTGCAGTTCGATTGGCGCGTGCGGCAACCACGTCGGGCGCAGAAAAAAGGGTGACGGGGGGCGCCACTCATTTGCGTGATTTATTCGCGTGATTCAATTGCGCCATTCAATCCGGTCATTCATTGCAAGCCGGAACGCAGCGACAATGTAGCAGGACTGCGCCGTTTCAACTGATAACCGGGCCGCCCATGATGTAATGTTCCAGTTGCTGGATGGTGAATTGCTGTTCCGAAATGATGTCCTTGACCAGATCGCCTATTGAGATGACGCCGACCAGTTTGCCATCGTCCAGAACCGGTAAATGGCGTAGCCGGTTTTCTGTCATCAGGGCCATGCACTGCTCGTTGGTATCGTCGAGGCGGACATACATGACCGATCTGGTCATGATGTCGCGCACGCAGGTATCGTTGGAGGAACGTCCCAGCAGGACCATCTTGCGCGCATAGTCGCGCTCGGTGACGATGCCGACGATCTGTTCGCCTTCGGTCACCAGCAATGCGCCGACGCTCTTGTCGGCCATCATCCTGATGGCGTCGAACACCTTGGCGGAAGGCAAAATAGTGTAGGTAGCCTGGTTTTGCTTGGATTTGAGAATCTGGACAACGGTTTTCACGACGGTCTCCTCGGCAAGCCGGCTGGATATTGACAACTCATTTCACCAGCGGTGCTTACGAAAGTAGCCTATTCGTTTTCAAATTGCAAGTGCCTTCTGGAAAAGCCGGAGACCGAGCGCAACGCCCGCAATATCGATCCTGCCGAGGCCCTGACGGCATGGGTGCTGGCGCGACGGCGTCTCTCAAGACGCTAAAACCGCAGCGCGCGAGGGCACTCCTATGTCGATCAGGCGACTTACCGCGAGTGGAAAGCGCCTGCTTAACCACACCGGCAAAATCTCATGTTGCGCTGGCCTGAGGCCGCACCGGTTCCGTCGCGAGATGGCATAGCTCTTTTTCTTCAATTCTTCTTTGCAGCGCCTGCAATATCGCTTGGCTGTTGGCGACGGGATCGAGCGGGCGGGTCCGGCTGCTGGCGATCTCTTGATACAAGTTTTGAACCTCGGCGACGGCACGCTGGTTGCGCACGCTGTTGTCCAAGACAGAGCGGCCCTGCTGAAAGGTACTGCGATCATCTATCCATTCGTGGATCACGGTGTTAGCGAGGACAGCCGTCAGAATCGCCTGCGCCACCGCCCGGGCCGGACTGTGTGGCGAATTGCCAGCATCACCGAAGGCACTGATCGGCTGCACTTCCACGACCAGCACGCGCAAAGCAGGATTGAACAATTTCAAGGCCTCGATGCGCTGGGCCAGCGCCGGCAGGTGCCGCATGTCGTCTTGGCGGGCGTGCACGGGAAGTACCAACACATCGGTGGCAACCAGTGCGGCGTCGCTATCCTGCGTATTGGCACCATCGGCGTCGATGACGATTTCGGCATAATGGCTGCGGCTGTAGGAAAGCGGATCTTCGAGTTCCGATTGCAGATTTTCCGTGCCGCGCGCGGTCAGCCTCGATTTGATGCCAGCAGCATCGCGGCAAGCGCTCCAGCTTAATGCCTGATGCGGTGCCGTAGCATCAATCAACAGCACCTTGCGATAATGCAATGCGCAATGGGCGGCCAGATTGGCGGCTAATATTGAACGTTTTGAAACTTCGTCCTGGCTGAAAACGGTCATGATCATGATAGAGCCCGTATGGCTGTTTCTGATGCATTGAGTGTAGGTAAAGCAGTATAAAGATGTCGTAAAAAAATCGGGCGATCGCATAAATGAAGATAAAAAATGCCGTTCAGTTTTAACTGAACGGCATTTAGCCAGAAGGGTTTTTGCAATTTCACGCCGGAAATCGAGGATCGCGGGCTTGGCGTCGCGCCGCCAGACAGGCAGGCAGGAAGACAGGCAGACTTTTGATTCTTGTATATGTCCGGATCGCCCCAGCCAGTCACCGGTGTCTGCATGCCATGTGCAAAGAAAATCCCTTGCGAGCTGGTGGCGTTGCCGTCCTCTGAGCCGGTCGGCATCTGCCGATCTTGCGAAATCCAGTGCGCGCTGTCGACATTGGCGACCGCGTTGTGCGCCATGCTCATCGGCGCTGTTATGTCGCCTGCTTTGACAATCGTTCCAGACCTTGTCACCATGCGCAATCATTTCCTGCCATTGGGCCTCATCCGGCGTCGCCAGCGGCGCCCGCAGCGGACGGAAATTTTTGGCGTTGTTTGCGGCCTCCCCCGGGCGTTTCCGACCACGCCTGACACTGCAAACCCTGGGCCGCGGCGATGGCTTGCTGGGTATGCGCCCGTCCGGTCCTTTGGGGCCGCGCGGGCCAAATGTGACAGTGGCGCAAATCAGCTGGACTTGTATCACCGAAGACGGCTTGCAATGGGAATGTGCAGCGCCGACCACGCTCTTGAATCGTCGCCCGGCATCGGCGCAAACGGTGGATGCCGGACATGGCCGGCGTTTATTGTTGCGCGATCTCGGTGCTGAGGCCGACGCCCTCGACCTGGTATGGGAACTGGGCTTGCATCCGCTGCCAGTCGATACGCTGCAATGGCGTAACGATCAAGCCGCGCAGGCAGCGGCGCATCTGGATTCGCTGTGGACGCTGGTGCAGGAAGATTTTTTTGGCGATTTCTGGGCTGAACAGTTACCAGATCTGCAGGCCAAGGGATGGGTCATTGTTGTGCGCCCCGGCTTCGCGCACGAGAGCGTGGCGGTTGATGCCTGGCACCTGATCATCAACCCTGCCAACGGCGAGCTGCTGGGCAAGCAAGTTGCCGCCCGCATGCGCGGCCGCGAACCGACTTTGACGGCGCTCGGCGGGCCGCCCGGAGAAGGCTCCTGGCTACTCACGCTAGGCGTTGAAATCGATGGCGAAATGCGCGATCTGGTGCCGCTGCTGGCGCATCTGCTGCAACGTGACGCACGCTGGCTTGATACCAGGACGCTGGCGCTGATCGATGATCACGAGCTGATCCTGTTACGCGCGCCCGGCGGCAAACGCATTGAAGCACCGGACGCGCCGCTCAAAGCCATCGTCGGCAGCATGCTGGACTTACTCAGCGATCCGCAACGGCCGGAAGGGCCGTTGCAACTCTCGGCATGGGACGCCTATCGGCTTGAGGCGATGTCCCAACACCTGCTGGCGACGCAGGCGCAACGCGCCGGTGCCAACGGCAACTGGCAGTTGCAGGGCGATGCCGGCTTGCGCGCATTGGCGCAGCGCTTGCAAGGCGCAGGAGCGCCGCAGCCGGTAGCCGCACCTGCCGGCCTGGGCGTCACCTTGCGCCCCTATCAACTGCACGGCGTGGCCTGGCTGCAATATCTGCGCCAGCATCATCTGGCCGGTATCCTGGCCGACGACATGGGGCTCGGCAAAACCGCGCAGGCGCTGGCGCATCTTCTGATTGAACAGCAGGCCGGCCGGCTCGATCTGCCCGCCCTGGTAGTGTTGCCGACCTCGCTGATCTTCAACTGGCAAGCCGAGGCAAAGCGCATGGCGCCCAGCTTGCGGGTGCTGGCTCTGCAAGGCCCGCAGCGACAACGCGATTTTGCCCGCATGGCGCAATACGACCTGATTCTGACCACCTATCCGCTGCTATGGCGCGATCGCACGGCGCTGGAGACACAGGATTTCCACATGCTGATTCTGGACGAGGCGCAAACCGTCAAGAATGCCGCCGCGCGTAGTGCCGCTGCGCTGCGACGTTTGCGTGCGCGGCATCGGCTCTGCATCACCGGCACGCCGCTGGAAAACCACTTGGGCGAGTTGTGGAGCCAATTCGATTTCCTGATGCCCGGCTTTCTGGGCGACATGCGCAGCTTCAATCGGCTGTGGCGCAAGCCAATCGAGACTGGCGGCCAAACGCTGCGCGCACAGTTGCTGGCGCAGCGGGTCAGGCCGTTCATCCTGCGGCGTCGCAAAGACCAAGTGGCAAGTGAGTTGCCACCGCGCAGCGAAGCGCTAAAGCTGGTCCAATTGCAAGGAAAGCAGCGCGACCTGTACGAAAGCGTGCGCATGGCCGCCGACGAACAGGTGCGCAGCGCGCTTAAGCGCAAAGGCTTCAGCGGCGCCCAGCTGACGATTCTCGATGCCCTGCTGAAGCTGCGGCAAGTATGCTGCGACCCGTTTCTGCTAAAAAACATGCAGCAACCGGATGGTATCGAACGCGCCAAACTGCAACTCCTGCGCGACATGCTGCCGGCGCTGGTGGCCGAAGGGCGGCGTATCCTGGTGTTTTCGCAGTTCACCGAAATGCTGGACTTGATCGCGCTGGAACTGGCCGCATTGCAATTGCCCTGGCTGGTCCTGACCGGCAAAACCCCGCCGTCCCGGCGCGCCGCAGTGGTGGCGCAATTCCAGGCCAAAGCCGCGCCGCTGCTGTTGATTAGCCTCAAGGCTGGCGGCGTTGGCCTCAACCTGAGCGCTGCCGACACGGTGATCCATATCGATCCCTGGTGGAATCCGGCTGTCGAGGAACAAGCCACCGCGCGCGCCCACCGCATCGGCCAGGATCAAACCGTGTTCGTCTATAAGATCGTGGTCGAAGGCAGCATTGAAGAACGCATGCTTGAGCTGCAGGCGCGCAAGGCCGCGCTGGCAGAGGCCGTGCTGGGCAGCGATGCGGCGCTGGCGACCAAGTTCAGCGCCGACGATCTGCAACTGCTGCTGGCACCGCTGACTTAGCCACAAATACGCAGCACCTAAAACAAAAACAATATGAGCGATGCGGCACAGCCGCTGGACGCCATCGCCAGACTTGCTTATGATCAGTGTCTCTCGACTCCCACCAGGAAACAATTTCATGAGCACTTCCGGCCAACCCGCTGTGTCGCAAATTTCTCCCGTCCCGCAATTACTGGGTCTGTACCCGCCGCTGGAACCGTTCAAATCGGGCAAGCTGGATGTCGGCGACGGCCATCAGGTTTATTGGGAGATGTGCGGCAATCCTGACGACAAGCCGGCGGTATTTCTGCATGGCGGACCTGGCGGCGGTTGCAATGCCGATCATCGGCGTCTCTTCAATCCCGAAAAATATTGCGTGATGCTGTTTGACCAGCGCGGTTGCGGTCGTTCCACGCCGCATGCCAATCTGGAGGCCAATACCACATGGCATCTGGTCGCCGATATCGAACGTTTGCGCGCGCTGGCCGGGTTTGAAAAATGGCAGGTGTTCGGCGGTTCATGGGGCAGTACTTTGGCTCTCGCTTATGCAGAAAAACATCCTGAGCATGTCAGCGAATTGATATTGCGCGGAATCTTTACCGGACTCCGGGAAGAGATTCAGTGGTACTACCAGGACGGCGCATCACGCCAATTTCCAGACAAATGGGAAGATTTCATCGCGCCGATTCCGCTGGAGGAACGGTATGACACGGTCAAGGCCTTTAACCGCCGCCTGACCGGCAGCGACGCAGCCGCGCAGCTGGCGGCAGCCAAGGCCTGGAGCGTATGGGAAGGTAGTACGGTCAAGCTGTTGCCAGATCCATCGCTGGCCGAATCGCATGAAGATCCGCAGTTTGCGATTGCCTTTGCGCGCATTGAAAACCACTATTTCATCAACGAGTGTTTTTTTGAGGATCAACAACTACTGCGCGATGTCGATCGGCTACGTGGTATTCCCGGTGTTATTGTTCAGGGGCGCTACGATGTCTGCTGTACACCCAAAACCGCGTGGGAACTGCATAAAGCCTGGCCCGAGGCGGAGCTGCATATCATCGAAGACGTTGGCCACGCGTATAGCGAGCCGGGCATCCTGGATCAGTTGATTCGCGCTACCGACAAATTCGCCGGATAATCTGGCGCAGCCGGCGAAGGACGCCTGCTCTGCGCCCGCTGCGTGTGCACGCCAGCGCGCGCTCCTAGGGCGCAGCGCCGGACTTGGCCGAATAACCGTCGTTAAGGGTTTTCAGGAAGGCGATCATGTCGCCGATTTCTTCCTCGTTCAAGGCTGGCTTAGCGCCCGCCTTGCGGTTCAGCGGCGCATCCAGCGTATCGATGTTGGCGCGGTAGCGCGGCGGCAAGTCGTCGAACTTCACCACTTTGCCTTTGACCTTCGGATACCACTTGGCCGGATCGGTATCGCGTTCCACACAGAAATGCAGCATGTCTTCCAGCGTGTGGAATCGGCCGTTGTGAAAAAACGCGCCGCGCGTGGCGACGTTGCGCAACGTCGGCGACTTGAACATGCCGCAGAACTCGCTTTCCTGCGCCATGTCCTTACGCTGCGGGCCGCAGATGCCGAGATCGACATACTTCGGATCGCGATTCGCCGCTATCTCCGGGTTACGCGGCACCCCCAGCGCCTGGAAGCCGAAATCGGTGAATTGTGCCGGTCGTCCGCCCGGCCCCGGCGTATCGATGTGGCACTTGGCGCAATTGCCTTTGTTCGGATTGTTGAACAGACCGTAGCCGCGCAATTCAGCCGGCGTGAAATCGGCATTGCCAGACATCACGGCATCGAATTTACTGGTGTACGGATGAAAGCTCGGGTCCTCAGTCTGGAACGCTTCCAGTGCCAGCGTGGCTTTTTCCAGCGCTGCTTCAGGACGATCAAAAATATCGGACCCATAGACTTGCCGGAACTGCCCGGCGTAACTGGATTTCTGCAACCTGGCGGCAATCTCGGCCGGATTGGCGTTCGCCATTTCATTCGGATTGAGTAGTGGAATCAGCGCCTGCTCGTGCAGCGAATCGACCTTGCCATCACGGGTGAAACCGCCGGTCGGGCCTTCGTCTTCGGTTTCGTCCGGGCCCGGCACATAGTAATGCCGCGTGAATTTTGGCGTGAAGCCCAAGTAGCGTAGCGACGGCACAGCGCGCGTGCCTTGGCGCCGCATGTCAGCGCCGCCAAGCTGCACTGCCAGGTCGTTCGGCGGGCCGTAGGCATGGCCGGGACTATGGCAACTGGCACAGGACAGCTTGCCCGAGGCAGACAGCGATGCATCGAAGAATAGGTGCTTGCCCAATGTAGCGTCGGCGCTCAATGTCGCCGGCGGTTCGGGATAGCGCACCCAGACTCTTGAGGAAATACTCTTGTCGGTAGCGGCCGTGGCAGGTGACGGTGCAGCGCTGGTCGAATTGACATTGGCCTCAGAGCGCGCAGAGGTGTCGGCATCGTTACAGCTGCTAAGCAGCAAGGTACTGACCGCGACAATTGCGGCCAACCCAGCCAACCCGGCACCCCAGTGGCGGCCCAGTAACCGATCTTGATTGAATTTCAACAAATCACATCCATTTCAACTCTGTGTTGCTGCCGCCACGCAACCGCAGTACAACGTTAATAACAGCGGTCGCAATAACATCATCTGGAATTTTAATGAGGGTCAGAGTCGAATATGTTGTTACGGCTATATTCGACTCTGACCCTCATTAAAACGCGACTCTGACCCCAATAAAACGGTCTTAGAAGTTAAACATGGCCATCAGATCGCCAATTGCGACGGTGTTTGCCGGCCGGTACTTGTCGGCAGCCATGCTGACCGGGTTCGGCAGGTTGTCGCGGCTACGCGGCGACAATGGCGGCAGACGCCAGTTGCGTTCGATGAATTTCAACATCGACGAGTGATCGTAGTAGGTATGGTCGATAAAGCCAGCGCGGGCATACGGAGATACCACCATGAATGGAATGCGCGGACCGTTGCCGAAGAAATTCAGATTCTGAATATACCCGGTATCGAAATGGCCGCCGCCTTCGTCGGTGGTGACCAGGATCGCGGTGTGCGCCCACAGCTTCGGATTGGCTTTGACCTTGGCGATCAGATCTTGCAGGAAGGCTTCGTAACGGGCCGGTGCCGAATAGCCCGGGTGGCCGCTATCGAGGTTCTTCGGTACTACAAACGAGACTGCCGGCAAGGTACCCGCGGCGACGTCGTTATAGAACGAGGTGAGGCCCGCCAGGTTCGATTTCAGGTTAGTAGTCATGACGTTGCTGGACGCTACCAGCGGGTCGCCAATGGCGTTGTACTGTGCGCCCTGCACAACCACTGCCGGGAAGCCCAACGCGATTGCGTCGTCAGCGACGTCTGCCAGTTCGCGGCCGCCGGTGTACCACTTCCATGCTACGTTCTTCTTGGCCAGGCCTTCAGCGATGGTCGGCACGGTTTGCGGCGGGTAGTTGTAGTTGTTAGGACCGATTGGCTGCACCTTGCCGTTCATGTCGTAACCTGGATTGTAGTTGTTCACCAGATAATACTTGCCGGGGTCGGAGTTGCTCTTGACCTTCTTGCTGCCGAGGAAATTCAGGATCGCCCCGACACCAGGCTGGTTAGCATCCGAACAGTTGACGTAGGAGCCGCCCTGATAGCCGTCCTGCGTGTAGAAGTTGGTAGTTTGCGGCATCGGGTTGGGATTTTCGATCTGGTTGGCCGGCGGTACGGCGGCAACGCCATTGTTGGTGAAGTAAGGCAAGTCACCAGTGGCGATGTTGAAGAAGTTGGCGCCAGTGCCGCCCATGATGCCTTGGTGATAGTTGTCGCTCATCGCGTATTGCTGCGCCAGCGATTTAAAGAACGGCGCATCGCCGGTGGACATATTGAAAAAGCCCATCAGTTCGCCGCCCTGGCCGGGATTGCTTGGCGTGATGCCTTTGGTGTCGCCGCCCTGGCCGACAGTCGCGGCGACCCAGGTGAACATGTCGAGCTTGCTGTTGTCGCCGCCGGTCTGTTGCCACATCTGGAAGAAGCGGTGTACCGGATCGCCGGTCTGCGATGTGGTGGCGGTGCCGTATGGCACATATTTGCTGACCTGATACGGGCCGTTTGGCAGATTTGCCGGGAAGCGGGTATCGGCCACGCCGCCCGGATCCTGGAAGGTCGGCGGAATCAGTTCACCGATGGCGGTAGGCTGGGGCAGCGTAGCGTAGGCTGTCGAACGGGTTGGATTGATGCAGAGCGTAGTTAGGGCGAGACGGGGATAATTGCGAGACGAAAAATCGAATTACGGAGAAAACAGATGCAAATTAATGCCAAGATCAACGTAGTAACGCTGGTCGCTGCATGTGTGCTGGCCGCCGGCGCGCAAGCGTAAACCCCAGGCCAGGATCAGGTAGTCAGGATCGCTCACGTCGGCCCGATTACCGGCCCGGTTGCGCATGTCGGCAAGGACAATGAAAACGGTGCGCGCATGGCGATCGACGATCTCAACGCCAGGGGCATCGTCATCGATGGCAAAAAGATCAAGTTCGTGTTGCAGGCCGAAGACGACGCCAGCGATCCCAAGCAGGCCACCTCGGTGGCGCAGAAACTGGTTGATGCCAAGGTGGCAGCGGTAATTGGCCATCTGCAGTCGGGCACATCGATCCTGGCGTCGAAGATCTATTACGACGCCGGGATCCCGCAGATTTCGCCATCGGCCACCAGCAGCAAATACACTCAGCAAGGCTTCAACACCATCTTCCGCGTGGTTGCCAACGACGCGCAACTAGGCGTCGTCATGGGGCGCTACGCTGCCAAGACATTGCAAGCCAGGCGGATTGCTGTGATCGATGATCGTACCGCCTATGGCCAGGGTCTGGCGACCCAGTTCGTCAAGGAAGCCAAGGCCAATGGCGTGGCGATTGTCGCCACGCAGTACACCAGTGATCGCGCCATCGATTTTAGCGCCATTCTGACCGCCATCAAGGCCCGCAAGCCTGACCTGATTTTCTTCGGCGGCATTGACGCCAGCGCCGCTGCTATGTTGCGCCAGATTCGCCAGCTCGGCATCCAGGCCAGGTTCATGGGCGGCGATGCGATCTGTACCTCGGCCTTGCCGCGCCTGGCCGGTGAGGGGCTGATCGACGACAACCTGTATTGCGCAATTGCCGGCGGCGTCGAAGACAATCTGGCTCTGGACGCCTTCAAGGCTGCTTACAAGAAAAAATACCAGGCCGATATCGTGCAATACGCGCCGTACACCTACGATGCCGTGATGATCATCGCCGATGTCATGCAGCAGGCCAATTCGGTCGATCCGAAGAAATATCTGCCAGTGCTGGCCAGGATCCGGCACACCGGAGTCACCGGCAAGATCGCCTTCGACAAGAACGGCGATATACGCAACGGCACCCTGTCGATCTACACCTTCCGTAACGGCCAGCAAACGTTGTTGACGGTGACCAGATAGGGCGCTGGTCTTAAATGGCGACGCTTGGGTGGCGGCGGCCGAGTGGTGGCTAAGTGGTAACGATACGGCAGCGCCGCTACGGCGTGCTGTGCCCGCACTCTCACGACTGGCAGATGGCAAGGATATAATCCGGCGATGCACATTTCTCCGATTTTTACTTCCCTGCTCAGCCCGTTGCCGCAGCATCAGATACTCAGCCGCCTGGTGTGGATACGGCTGGTGGCGATCGTCGCTCAGTTGCTGGTGATTGCGGCGGTGCATTTCTCGATTGATGTCGGTCTGTCGCACGGCACCATGCTGTCGCTGTTTGGCGTGATCGCATTTCTTGGCGCTTTCAATCTGCTAAGCTGGTGGCGCATGCGCTGGCCGCGTCCGGCTGGCGATATCGAGTTGTTCTGCCAGTTGCTGGTCGATGTCAGTTGTCTGTCGTTGTTGTTGTATTTCTCGGGCGGTGCTACCAATCCGTTTGTCTCGTTTTATTTGCCGGCGCTGGCGGTGGCTGCGGCCATTTTGCCCTGACGTTTGGCCTCTGCACTGACGCTGTATGCGTTTGCCAGCTATTCGGTGCTGACCTATGTTTATCGGCTCTTATCCATCCATGATCAGCATCGCAGCATGGCTTATCACCTGGCCGGGATGTGGGTCAATTTTGCTGTATCTGCAGCGTTGATCACCTGGTTCGTCACGCGCATCTCCAGCAACTTGCGCCAACGCGAGGCAGAACTGGCGCACGCGCGCGAACGCCAGTTGCAAAGCGAACGCATTGTTGCACTCGGCGCCCAAGCCGCCGGCGCGGCCCATGAAATGGGTACGCCGCTGGCCACCATCGCGGTGATTGTCGGCGAACTGCAGCATGAAGCCCGACGCAATCCGGCGCTGGCAACCTACGGCGCCGATCTTGCCGTCATCGAACAGCAGATCGCTGTATGTAAAGCCGCGCTCGATCACATGCGCGTCGATGCAGATCCGGCTGCCGGCGGCGGGTCCAGCCCGGTAGACCTGAAAAACTGGCTAAAGACTTCAATCGATGGCTGGCGCTTGCGCTATCCCGCAATCAATCTTGCCCTGCTGTTGCCAGAAGGCGATGGTCGCAGTGCGCACCCGCGCATCCTCGGACAACTGCTGCTGACCTTGCTGGACAACGCCGCGCGTGCGGTCGCCGACAACCGCGGCCGGGTCCAGGTGAGGTTGCAGATCGCCGACGGTTCTGCGCTGATACGGGTTGAGGATAGCGGTGGCGGCATTGATCCCGGCTTGTTGCAGCGGCTCGGCTACGAGCCGGTGGCAGCCAGCGCTGACGGCAAGGGTATCGGCTTGCTGCTGGCATTCGAAAGTGCGCGCCAGATCAACGCCAGCATCAAACTGGCGTCAAGCCCCGGCGTTGGCACCGTCGCCGATTTAAGGATTACGCTGTTATGAGCCATGCTGACGATCCGGCTTTCCTGATTCTTGACGACAACCAGGTGTTCGCCGAAACCCTGGCGCGTTCTCTGACCCGGCGTGGCTTCATTGTCACAGTTGCGCATGACGGTCAGACGGCCCTGGCCGCTGCGGCACAGACCACTTTTACCTTCGTCGCCATCGATCTGCAACTGGCCGGCGACTCCGGCCTGCAATGGATTGTGCCACTGCGCCAGTCGCAGCCGCAGGCCAGGCTGTTGGTGCTGACCGCGTATGCCAGCATCGTCACCACGGTACAGGCAATCAAACTGGGTGCCGATAATTACTTATCCAAACCAGCCAATCTGGACTCCATCCTGGCCGCACTGCAAGCCGATGACAGCAAAGGCATGGCACCGCAATTTTCCGAGGCGGCAACCCCATTGTCGGTAGATCGTCTGCAATGGGAGCATATTCAGCAGGTGCTGGCGCAGCACCAGGGCAATGTGTCGTCCACTGCGCGTGCGCTGAGCATGCATCGACGGACGCTGCAGCGACGCCTGGCAAAAAAGCCGGCAGCCAAATAACTCGCCGGTTCTGGCGCCGCCCGATCACCTGAATTCGCTATTTTCTTATCCAGCGATCTGTCGTAATTTTTCCTGTAATTTCTCTTATACGACGCCTGATGCATGGATCAAAGACGCCTGTATCAAGTAAGCACATTGCCAGTCGAGTTGGCCTGGACGCCGAGCAGATTGCCAGGCAGATTTTCTATCACGCGCAGAAAAGCGCCGTTGTTACCGACCGCGCGCGCGACGATCAGCGATCCCTGAATCGCTACCACGGCGTTTTCGGCACGGATCGCTGCCTCCAGCTTGTCGGCGCCGGCCTCTTCCGCTACCGCAGCCAGAATGCTCATCAATGCGCGCATGCGGTTGCTCAGATGTTGCTGGAACAGTGAGCCGGCCTCGCCGATGGTGAACACGTCCATCAGGCAAGGCGCAAGTCCGTTCGCATAATGTTCAGCCAACTTGCTGCTGAAGCGCTGCAGGCGCAGTGCCGGCGCATCGCGGCTCTCTAGCGTCGACATGACGTGCCTGGTAAACCAGTTGCCGACCGCCGCCAGCGCGGCGTTCGCCATGTCTTCCTTGCCGTTTGGGAAATAGTAATACAGACTGGAGCGGCATAAGCCTGTGGCTTCTGACATACGCGACAGACTGCTGCCCTCATAACCCTAGCGGCGGAAGGCTGCCAAGACACGTTCCACGACTTCGTCGCGGCTCAGATTCGTTGCTAACATGGCAGTTGATGTACCGAATGTTCGTTGCGATCAACCCTGCTAACAATTTAATTGCGGAGCGACAAAACAGCAAGGATTTGGTTGGCTAACCTGTGCAATACGCAACAACCGGTCTGGCTGTCACCACATGGAGCTGTAGCATTCTGCACCAGCGCTTGCCAAGCCGAACCGAACCGAACCGGCACAACCCGGCCCGGGACAAAATCAGCAAGTTCAGTTATCAGGCTTGATGATGCCGATCATCACTGCCCGGCTGATCGCGTGGCGGGTGGTGAGCACGCCTAGCTTGGTTGCCACGTTCTTAAGGTGAAAGTACACGGTACGCTGCGAGATACCCAGGATCAGCCCGATTTCGTTGCTGGTCTTGCCGTCCGCGCTCCAGCGCAGGCATTCCAGCTCACGCGTCGATAGCAGTGGTTCCTGGCTCTGCGAGACCTTGCGCCAAAGCAGTTCTGCGGTTTCCTGCAGGTGCACGCCGAGCAGCAATGCATCGGCCTGGGCGTTGGTGGACAAAACGCTGGGGATGACCGACTTACCGTAGAAATCGAGACGGCTTACCGCATTCTTGCTGTGAATAGCGACGCTCATCCCTTGCGTGATGCCCATCGATTTAAGCAAAGGATAGAGCGCCGCATCGCACAGCTTGCACACTTGTTCCGCCTGCCAGTTCAGTGGCAGCCGTGAGCGCGTCAGATGCTGTTGAATCGGATCGCCCGGGTCTGGCGCCGGACCGTTCAGCAGTTGCAGCATCGCAGTCGGCAGGCTGCCGAAGGTATGCACCACTGGCGCGCCGTTGGCACTGGTGATGTCCATTTTCAGGCTGAAATCGCAACTGTCCAATTTTGCCAGCAGGCGTTGCATGCGCTCGCGCAGCGGCCCCCCAGTCGGGCGCTTGCAGTATCTCCAGCAGTTCCGCGGCGGATAATCTGGGAGCGGCTTGGCTTAGCAGCATGGCATGTTTGATCCGGTTATTTGAGATCGGCCGATTGGTCGCGCACGAACTCGGCCAACGAATAAAAAGGTTGATGCAAATAATGCGCAGGAAAATCGAATAATGCCCAATGATAATCCTGAATGCCGGAGCAAATCTGTGCCGGCAGGCAATATGATATCCAATCGTGGCGGATTGTGTCGGTATACATGCCGCCACTATCCGAGAAGAACGGCACCAGCCGCAATTCCCGCAAGCCGGCCAGTAATTCCAGCGGCGCACCGTAATCCTGCCCTACCTCAAGTTGCGACATCAGGCTGGCCTCGGTTTCAATCACCATCAGCGTCGCCTTGCCATGCATATCAAAAAACAGAATCCCGGTGGGGTTAGGAAACAAGTAATATTCGACAAAGCCATGGCGCCCACACAACTGCTCGACCAGCGTCTCCATCGCCGGGTCCGAGAGGAAGGTATAAGAATGGCGGGTCAGCAGGTCCTTTAACGTCAGCGACTGAGCGTGAAAGAATTCGTTCTGCAGGCTACGGATTTCTAGCTCCAGACGATCAAGGGCATCGTGGTCGCTTTTCTTGATAAAGCGGTCGATCAGGCCCCTGTTACGGCTGACCGAAAATTGACCCAGCAAAGGGCATAGTGCTGATTCAAAATTGACCCAGGTGTTCTACTTGTCCTGTCTAATTTTTAGGCAGGAGATATAAGGTGATCACCATGGAAATGTT
>NZ_JBIIVN010000177.1:0-4858 GCF_044339385.1 Collimonas sp.
GCTTGGCTATCGTTCACCCTGCCAGTATTTAGATGACTGGCTCACTGAGCAACATCAGGAAAAACAGGCGGCATAAAAGCCACCTGTTGGAAGACGAAAAATCGAGGGAAGCTCAGTCCTGCCAAATGACCGTTTACACAAAACTAATTACACCCTCTGGGTGCTGGAATCCAGCACCGGCACATTCTTGTAGAGTTTTCTAATGAAATCGCGTGCCTTGGCATCGTCGTTATTATTCTTCTTCA
Organism: Collimonas sp.; assembly: GCF_044339385.1. Classification (NCBI taxonomy): domain Bacteria; kingdom Pseudomonadati; phylum Pseudomonadota; class Betaproteobacteria; order Burkholderiales; family Oxalobacteraceae; genus Collimonas; species Collimonas sp. The sequence goes on from NZ_JBIIVN010000177.1 coordinate 246, forward strand.
ATGCATAGCCGTAGGCCGCCAGATAAGCCCAGCGTGCACCGCCGGAAGTCTTTGGATTGGCTACCACTACCGATACGCCAGGCTTGATCAGGTCGTCCCAATCCTTGATACCCTTGGGATTGCCCTTGCGCACCAGCAGCACGATGGTCGAGGTATATGGCGTGCTGTTGTGCGGCAGGCGCTTTTGCCAATCGGCCGGAAGCAGCTTGGCCTTCGCTGAAATCTCATCAATGTCGCAGGCCAGCGCCAGAGTCACGACATCGGCATCCAGGCCGTCGATTACCGAGCGCCCCTGCTTGCCGGATCCACCATGAGATGCCTTGATCATGACGTTGTCACCGGTCTTTTCTTTCCAGTATTTGACAAACGCCTTGTTGTAATCTTGATACAACTCGCGTGTCGGATCGTAAGAGACATTGAGCAGCGAAAAATCCGCCGCGTGGACCATCCGCACACTCTGCGCAACCAGTGCAATAGCAATTACCGAACGAATGATTTTCTTCAACATATGCTTCTTCCCTAGAGAACGTTTTTGTTTGAGGTCTACAGATTAATCAGACGCCTATCAAAACAGAACGAATTCTTTCTTCTCTCGTTATGCAGAAAACAGATATACACGGACCCACCGGATGAATAAGGAGCACCCATATTCGCGCTGAATCGATATAAAGCTAGCCGCATAGAAATCAATGCCAATGAATGCCGCCTCGCTCTCGCTGGCCAAGGGATACAGCTGACCGGAATAATAAATTACAAAAAACGTAAGCATTGAAGATTGCACGCGACTAGACAAAGCAACTCTGCTGCAACTTTGTTCAACACTATTTTTATCGGGATCACACATGAGTAAAGTCTACGTCTATCTCGCTTCGCACCTATTGGCAGCGGCCATCGGTTTCGCTGGCGGCATCTATCTGCTGCCCATCCTGAGCGCAGGAGAAGGTCCGACCGCTTCGGAACTGCAACAGGCTGCCAGCCAGGCAAAATATCAGGGTGTGTTCAAGAGGGATTTGCCGGGCAGCGATTTCTTGCACTGGGCGCAAGGCACTGCTTGGGTCGGAGACAAACAGATTGCTTTTGAAGGCCGTGTCGCCCTAGGTCCCGACTACAAGGTGTACCTGACGTCCGAATTTGTCGATAACGGGCAAGACTTTCTCGCCATCAAGGAGCAAACGCTGCGCGTGGGCGAAGTAAAAACCTCCGACGGCTTTATCGTCGATTTGCCGCCTGGAGTCGATCTGTCACGCTACAACACAGTTGTCATCTGCTGCGAAGCCTACTCGCAATTCATCAGCGCCGCGAAATTTCGCTGAGCCAGGCTCCGCTCGGGCGGTTCTCGCGGATGGCATCAGGGTGTCGCTGCGGCGATGCGCAAAATAATCCTTAGATGATGCCCAGGACAAGGATGCCAGCCTGACCGATTGTATTGACAACAGCGCGCAGAAAATGAATCGACGAAGAACATCTCCAGGCTGTTACTATAGATCGCAATGATGCTCAGGAAAACAACAAAGGATACAAAATGACGGCCCAGGTAGCGACGGCCAGAATGCAAGTCAGCAGCACTGCCGCGCTACCAAAATCCTTGGCATTCTTCGACAGCGGATTGCGCTCCAGTGAGACCCGGTCTACCACCGCCTCAATCGCTGAATTGATCAGCTCAATGATAATGATCCAGACCAGTACCGTAATCAGCATCAACCTCTGTATCCCGGAAACCGGTAACAATAAGGCGACGATAATCCCAGGAATGACCAGCATCAATTCCTGGCGAAAAGCGTGTTCGTTTTTCCAGGCAGACCTGAAGCCTTCTATCGAATAGAAAAAGGCCGAGAAAATTCTCTTGAAGCCGCTGGTGCTTTTGAACTCGCTGATGCGCTGAGACGGCTCTTGCGACTGCGGTGTTTGCGGTTTTTCGTTCATGCTCTGGCTGATATGGAAAAGTAACGCAGGGGCGCGCCGGAAGATTTTAACAGCCTTGCTGCACTGCACGCCAAATGCTTGTCATTGTTTTTAGCCAAGCCAGCCCCGCACAGCCTCGGCTGGCGCTGGCGATCCAAGAAGCGACAATATCAAAGCACGATTTTTCACATTATGGTATAAAGATTCTCTTGCAATGCACCAATACATCGATGAAAACAGCCATGACTGACGACGCTAGTAAAATTTCCATTCAGGTCATCGAGCGCATGATTTCGTTGCTGGATACCTTGGCACTCTACCCGGATCCGGTCAGCCTAAAAGAACTTTCCCGCGTCACCGGGCTACACCCATCCACCGCCCATCGGATTCTCAACGACCTGGTGGTGAAACGCTTCGTTGACCGCTCCGAGCCCGGCAGCTACCGACTTGGGATGCGTCTGCTGGAATTGGGTAATGTCGTTAAAAGTCGCCTTAACGTGCGTGAAGCAGCACTTGATTTCATGCGTGGTCTGCACCGCAAGACAAATCAGACAATCAACCTGTCGGTGCGCCAGAGCGACGAAATCGTCTACATCGACCGGGCCTTTTCTGAACGCTCCGGGATGCAGGTGGTACGCGCCATTGGCGGCCGCGCGCCACTGCATCTGACCTCCACCGGCAAGCTGTTCCTATCCATCGACGACCCGAAAATGGTACGCGCCTACGCTACCCGCACCGGGCTGGCCGGACACAACAAAAATTCGATTACCGATTTAAGCAAACTGGAACGCGAACTGAGTCTGGTGCGCGCACTCGGCTATGCGCGCGACAACGAAGAACTGGAACTGGGTGTGCGCTGCATGGCAGCCGGCATCCGTGACGATTCCGGCAAGATGGTTGCCGGACTATCGATCTCGGCACCGGCCGATCGTCTGCAGGAAGAGTGGGTAGAAGATTTGATCAGTACCGCAAACCAGATTTCTGCCGTGCTCGGCTATTCGTCGCAGCAATGAGCATTCCGGTAAGCAGGCTATGCCGAGTTTGCACGCCCGCAACCAGCGCCTGCTGCCAATAAAAAAGAGCTTATTCGTTAATCGAATAAGCTCTTTTTTATCCACTAGCGCCAACACAAGAGGCCGTGCTAAGGCCGTCTGTCCGACAGACCTGGCGAATCAGCTTTGACGGTCGGCCACCTTGACTCCAGTCAGAGTCGACGGATGCGATTCTGCCAGCCACTTTCGTACCCGGTCAGCATCGGCCTGGCGCGCATACTTCCCGCGCGAATCGAGGAACACCATCACGATCTGACGACCGTCGATAGTGGTCTGCATGACCATGCAGCGCCCTGCCTCGTTGATATAGCCGGTCTTCTGCAAGCCGATCTGCCATGCAGGATTTTCTACCAGACGATTGGATGTCGAATATTGCAGCGGCCTGCCACCTGGCTCGACCACATACTTGGTATCCGTCGAATACTGGCGAATAATCGGATGCTGATAAGCCGCCATGACCAGACGCGACAAGTCGCGGGCGCTGGCAACGTTAAGATGCGACAGGCCAGTTGAATCGACGTAATGGGTTTCGGTCATGCCGAGCGCCTTGGCCTTGGCATTCATGGCCGCGACAAATGCCGGTAAGCCGCCTGGATAATGACGCCCAAGCGCTGATGCTGCGCGGTTTTCGGAGCTCATCAAGGCGATGTGCAGCATGTCTGCGCGGCTCAATTGCGAGCCGATACGCAAGCGCGAGCTGCTATGCTTCTCACGATCGATATCATCGTCGGTAACAGTCAGTACCTCGTTCATGTCCTGCTTCGATTCGACCACTACCATGCTAGTCATCAGCTTGGTCAACGATGCGATCGGCAACGGCACCTGTGAGTTCTTGTCGAGCAAAACTTCCGAACTATTTTGATCCAGCACCAGCGCCACGCTCGATTTCAACTCCAGCGGATCGCGCGTCAGGTTCAGGCCAGCCTGCTCACCCGCAGAAAGGACAGGTGGCAGCACAGGCCCAGAAGGCGCGAAAGCAACACGCTGGTGAATGACCTTGCGACGGCCATTCACCATCACCACTTTCTTCACCAGTCTTTCGTTTTTCTGAAGCGATGCAACGTTACCCTGCTTATGGCCATGGGCAGCAATCGTGAGGTGCTTTCTGGAAGCGCTAGAAGCGGCGGTTTTCTTGCCGGAGGATGTTTTGGAAGCAGCTTTTGCGACTGTTTTAGTGGCCACCTTCTTGGAGGAAACATGTTTCGACTGAGCGAAAACCGGCGTCGCGGGCGCAATTGCGAACACCAGAGAAAGTGACAAAAAAACAACCAGCGCGGATTTGCCCATGTACGGCTCCAATATTCGGCGAACGATAACTTTGTGGAAGTGTAGGCAAACCCATAAAAAATCGCAAGAGAATTAGATAGTTAGAGCACTAAATTAAACAATTTTCGATGTAAAGAACTTGGTTTTCAGCAAGGATTTTAGCGTAATTAGGAAGTATTCCTATTAGTGGTTCCTCGAAAAATTTGTAACGTTCTTGACATAGTCGCCATTGCGATCTTCTTTTACACTTACACAATTATTTCAATTACTATAGTGGACCCGGAAATCCGGACAATAGTTTAAGGAGTATCCTGCACTGAACAACGAAGGCAGGATATGAACGAATTAAAACGAAACAGTTTCAGCGGGCAACAAAAAAGCGAAGGTGGCACT
>NZ_JBIIVN010000022.1:0-23194 GCF_044339385.1 Collimonas sp.
GATGGACGCACGGTACGCAGGTACAGGTCATAGGTGCGGCTGATGCCGTCGTCGGTAAAGTAAGGATTGGTTTGAGATAAAGCAATCACCCGCGAGTAGCTGCTGGTGTTGATGTCGAGGCCAATGGTATTACCGCTGCCGAAAGCGTTCTGCTGCTGAATCGAACCGGACAGGCTCAACTTGTCAGTCTGCGAGAAACCGGCACCGACCTGTATATTACCAGTCGGCTTTTCGGTGACGGACATATTGATATTAACCTGGTCAGACGTATTTGGCACTTCCGGCGTCTCAATGGCAACATCCTTGAAGTAACCAAGGCGGTCGACGCGGTCGCGCGAGAGCTTGATCTTTGATCCGTCGTACCAGGAATCCTCGAACTGGCGGAATTCGCGTCGCACCACTTCGTCACGGGTCTTGGTGTTGCCTGCCACGTTGATGTGGCGCACATAGACGCGCTTGCCAGGATCAACCAGAACCGTAAACGCGACTTCCTTCTTCTCGCGATTGAGCTCGGGATTGGCATTCACGTTGGCGAACGCGTAGCCAAAGTTGCCCAGCCGCTCAGATATCTTCTTGGTACTGTTGTTGAGCTTTTCACCGTTGAATACATCGCCCTTCTTGAGCTCCATCAACGATGCGAGCTCATCGTTACGGCCAAACATCTCACCTTCCAGTTTGATGTCGGAAACCGTGTACTTCTCGCCTTCATTGATATTGACGGTGATGTAGATATCTTTCTTGTCTGGGGTAATCGATACCTGGGTCGACTCAACCTGCATCTCGATATAGCCGCGGTTCAGATAATACGAGCGCAGCGTCTCGATATCGCCCGATAATTTCTCTTTGGAATACTGATCGGCCTTGGTGTACCAGGTGAACCAACCGGGCAAACGCAGCTTGATCTGGTCGCGCAATGCACCGTCGGAGAAGGCCTTGTTGCCGACGAAGCGGATTTCTTTGATCCGCGCAACTTCGCCCTCGTCAACGGCAAAGGTGACATTAACCCGGTTCCGCTCAATCGGCGTCACGGTGGTGGTTACTTTCATGCCATACAAGCCGCGCGACAAGTATTGTTTCTTCAACTCCTGTTCAGCGCGATCAACCTGGGCCCTGTCAAAGATGCGCGACTCGCCAACGCCGATTTCTTTCAACGCCTTGGTCAACTGATCCTTGTCGAATTCCTTGATACCGGAAAAATCAACGCCTGCGTTGGATGGCCGCTCTTCGACGAGAACCACCAGCACATCACCTTCAGCCTCAACCCGGACATCCTTGTAGAAGCCGGTTGCATACAATGCCTTGATCGCCGCAGTACCCTTTTCGTCTGTGAATGCCTCACCCACGCGCACCGGCAAGTAGCTAAAAACGGTACCGGCCTCAGTACGCTGGACGCCTTCGATGCGAATATCCTTGACCACGAACGGCTGCACAGCCATGACCTGACCTGAGCACAAGGCAAAGGCGGCAGCAGCGATCAAACGACGGGGAAGAATCGACAAAGGGGAATGCTCGGAATGTAATTTCATTAGCGATCGTTTTTTATCAATGTCCTTGTCCGCCACGATTGTTAGACAAGAAAGCGGAACTTAAAATATGAGTCTGACGATGTCGTTAAACACAGCAACCATCATCAATGTCATCAGAATACCGATGCCGGCACGCTGGGCAATTGCGCCAACCCGCTCGGAAATCGGCCGTCCAGTCAAAACTTCCAGCGAATAATACAGCAAATGGCCGCCATCTAGAACCGGGATGGGGAGCAAATTCATGACCCCTAAACTGATGCCGATTAAGGCAATAAAGCTCAAATAACTGATTGCGCCGATGCGTGCAGTCTGGCCCGCATAGTCGGCAATCGTGATCGGACCAGTGATATTTTTCCAGGAAACCTCGCCGACGACCATCTTGCCGAGCATCTTGAGAGTCAAAATACTGCTATCCCAAGTTCTTTTCGCGCCCTTGCCAAGTGCTTGCAACGGCGGGCTGCTGGCAACGATCATTTCTGGGGCCAGCGGCACCTCGACTCTGATCAGACCGATTTGCATACCGTTGGCCTCTTGGGCCTCAGATATCACATTCACAGCAATCGCACTGCCGCCGCGTAACACTGAAAGATTCAGCGACTTCCCCGCAGAAGCGCGCACGCGTTCAACCAGAGCCAGACCGTCGGCCACCGGCTGGCCATCGATCGCCGTCACCAGATCACCTTCACGCAATCCGGCCTTCATCGCCGGGCCATCGGGCATCACCTTGCCCAGCACCGCTTTAGGCCGGGCCAGGCCGATGCCCAGCTTACTGAGATAGTCGCCTTCCAGGTCCTTGGGGCTCAGTCCGTCAACCGGCAAGCTGAGCGTATCGAGCAGATGGCCATCTGCAACTGCTGGATCGGCCCGCTGGATATCCAGCCTGACCGGCGCCTTGTCGACCGCGCCCTGCAGCACCTTCCAACGCAATTCAGACCAGATCTGGACCGGCTCCCCGTTAACCGCCGTAATCAGATCTCCACCGCGCAGCCCCGCCTTGTATGCAGCTGATTGCTCCGATACAACCCGCACCTTGGTGGTCGGCTCAGGTACGCCATGCGTGTAGATACCGGCAAATAGCAAAATGGAAAGCGCAAAATTAGCAAACGGTCCGGCCGCCACGATTGCCATGCGCTTCCAAACCGACTGGCTGGTAAATTCGCGTTTCAATTCTTGCAGCGACAAGCCGCTGACATCTTGCTCCCGGGCGTCCAGCATTTTTACATAGCCGCCCAACGGCAGGATGGAAAGCGCCCATTCAGTCTGATCGGGGCCAAAGCGGCGCGAAAAAACGATTTTCCCCATGCCGACCGAAAAGCGCAGGACCTTGACGCCGCACAGCCGTGCGACCCAATAGTGACCGAGCTCGTGGATGACAACCAGGGAGCCAAGCGCAACGACAAATGCCAGAATAGTTTGCAGGAAGGCCATAAGGTGGGTGATCGCGTTCAGGAAATCAAGGATTGTACTGTCTGCCGGGCAAGCCGATCCTGGTCGAGCAGCCCATCGATATCCGTCACCGCGCAAAGCGGCAATGTATCCATGGTGCGGGCAATCAGTTGGTCGATCATGCGAAACCCGATTTTTTCATCCAGAAAGGCTTGGACTGCGACTTCATTGGCGGCGTTCAATATTGCTGCCGCAGAACCGCCGGCCAGCAATGCATCATACGCGAGTTTCAGACAGGGAAAGCGTAGCAGATCTGGGCGAGTAAATTGTAACTGGCCGATGACGGTCAAATCGAGCGGACTGACACCGGACGCGATCCGCTCCGGATAGGCCAAGGCATTGGCAATCGGCGTACGCATGTCGGGGTTGCCCAACTGCGCCAGCACCGAGCCGTCAATATACGACACCATCGAATGGATCACGCTCTGCGGATGAATCACAACGTCGATCTGGCTAGCCGAAGCACCGAACAGCCAGTGCGCCTCAATGACTTCCAGGCCTTTGTTCATCATGGTCGCCGAATCGACCGAAATCTTGCGGCCCATGACCCAGTTCGGATGAGCAATGGCTTGCGCCGGGGTAACCGCGCCTAAAGTCTCTACCGCACGATGCAGGAACGGCCCGCCGGATGCTGTCAGCAGGATCTTCTCGACGCCGACTGCCGCCGGCTGCCGCTGGTAACCATGCGGCAGGCATTGAAATATAGCGTTATGTTCGCTGTCGATCGGCAGCAGCAACGAGCCACTTTTGTTGATGGCATCGATGAATAGCTGGCCTGACATGACCAGCGCTTCCTTGTTGGCCAGCAGGATTTTTTTGCCAGCGCGCGCCGCCGCCAATGAAGGCGCCAGGCCTGCGGCGCCAACGATGGCAGCCATGACGACGTCGCAAGCATCAGCGCTGGCTGCTTCGCACAGCGCTGCCTCGCCATACGCTACTTCAGTACGCAGGTTTTTTGCACGCAGTAAATTACTCAACTGCTGCGCCGCCGCTGTGCCGACAATCGCCAGCTTCGGCTTGAATTGACTGCACTGCTCGGCCAGCTGTTCAACCCGGCTGTGTGCGCTCAGCGCATAGACCGAATAGCGTTCAGGGTGACGCGCCAGCACGTCGAGTGTCGACATACCGATCGAACCGGTGGAACCGAGAATCGTAATATTTTGCATGCTCGATCTAAAACCAGAAACTTAACAAGGCTGCCAGCGGCAGCACCGGGATCAGCGCATCGACGCGATCCAGTACGCCGCCATGACCGGGCAACAGGTTGCTACTGTCTTTAAAGCCGGCGCGGCGCTTCAACATCGATTCAAAAAGATCGCCAGCCACACTGGCGACCACTAGCAGCGTCATCACCGCCAGCGCTGCAGGCCAGCCCCAGGCCGCCAGCAAACGCGCCGGAAACGTCTCTTCCAGCGCCGAGGTGACGCTAAAACCGGCCAGCATCAACAATACCAGCAACCAGCCACCGATTGCACCCTCCCAGGACTTGCCAGAGGAAATGGAAGGGGCCAGCTTGCGGCGGCCAAAGGCCTTGCCGGCAAAATAGGCGCCAATATCGGCGGCCCAGACAATCACCAGCACCGACAGCAGATACATCGGCGAGCGCTGGAACAATACAATGATCGCCAGGAAGCAACCAAAAATTGCGATGGTATAGCTGCCAGCCACCAACCGGTTAGCGACGCTGGCAAGCGCTGGCAAACCAAGCGCCAGCGACGGCAGGAAGCGCAGACACCAGATCGCTACGCACAATGCGAGCAGCAAGCGGATATTCGGACCACTGCCAAAATAGAGCAGCACCACGAACAACAGCAGCGCCGCCGCGCCCCATACCAGAGCGGAGCGCCCGCTGCCACCGAACAACCTGGCGCACTCCCAGATGGCGGCAGCAAAGAACAGCGCCGACACGACGGCAAAAGCTGGGTAATAATTAAAATAAAGAATCGGCAGCAGAACTGCCAGCAACAACAACGCAGTGATGACACGCGTTCTCAGCATCAGGAAGCCTTTTTCTGTTCAATCAGTTGTTCGCTGGTACGCCCGAAGCGCCGCTCGCGTTGCTGATAGGAAGTGATCGCCTTGTCGAGCTCTGCCGCATCGAAATCGGGCCAATAGGTGTCGGTAAAATAGAGTTCGCTGTAGGCCAGCTGCCACAGCAGAAAATTGGAAATGCGCTGCTCGCCGCCGGTGCGAATGAACAGGTCGGGTTCCGGAGCATAGGCCATGGCCAGATGCTGTGCCAGTTCATCCTCTTTGAATGAGGCGGCATCCTGCCTGGAACCGGCCGCTCGTTCGTCGCCGGCAGCCCGCACAGCAAGCATTTTCTGTACTGCCTGCATGACATCCCAGCGGCCGCCGTAGTTGGCACACACCGTGACAGTCATGGCAGTATTGTTTGCGGTCTTGCGTTGGGCGTCCTCGATCATCTGCTGTAACTTATCGTCAAAGCGAGTCAGGTCGCCAACCACCTTGAGACGAATGCCATTAGCGTGCATTTTGCCTACCTCGCGCTCCAGCGCTGCCATAAACAAGCGCATCAGCAAGGATACTTCCTCGGCCGGACGGTGCCAGTTCTCGGAGCTGAAGGCAAACAACGTCAGGTATTTCACGCCCCGCACGGCACACGCTTCGACGATCTCGCGCACCGCCTCTACACCTTTGCCGTGGCCCGCAACGCGCGGCAAAAAGCGGCCTGTCGCCCAGCGACCATTGCCGTCCATGATGATGGCAACGTGCCGTGGCACGGCGGAGCTGGATGGCACTGCTTGCGTAGAACTTGAATGGGGCATAAATAATGGAATAAGAAAAAATGAGGTAGTGGGACAGATTCTCTGCTGCAGGGCCGATGCGCATCCGCCAGACAGGCCCGGCCGACTTGCCAAAATGCAGATTGAGGCCGATGCTTGGGCGCACGTGCCCTACGTATTAAATACTGTCCGACAATTGGTTAAACCGTCAGGATTTCTTTTTCTTTGTCGACCACTTGCTTATCAATTTCAGCGACAAACTTGTCGGTCAGCTTCTGGATTTCGTCTTGCGCGCGACGTTCGTCGTCTTCAGAGCACTCCTTGTCCTTGACCAGCTTCTTCAGACTTTCGTTGGCATCGCGGCGAATATTGCGAATTGCGATTTTTGCGTCTTCCGCTTCACCCTTTACGAGCTTGACCATTTCCTTGCGACGCTCTTCGGTCAGCGGCGGCGTAGGCACGCGAATCATTTCGCCTTGAGTCGACGGATTCAGACCCAGATCGGATTCACGGATAGCTTTTTCAACCACCGCGATCATTTTCTTTTCCCATGGCTGGACGCCGATGGTACGGGCATCGATCAGGGTCACGTTAGCGACCTGACTCAGATTGGTCTGGCTACCGTAATAATCAACCATGACATGGTCGAGAATCCCGGTGTGGGCACGACCGGTACGTACTTTCGCCAAATCGGCTCGCAGCGTCTCCAGCGACTTATGCATTCTTTGATCGGTATTCTTCTTAACGTCAGCAATACTCATGCTGCTCTCCTCTACAAAAACAAACGATCTGCAGCCATCGTTGCAAGCCGCCGCACGACACGGCGGCTTGCAACGATGGCTTTTCATTAAAAACTATGCAATTAAATGTGCAATTAACCCTGTAATTACCTGTGCAATTATTACAAAACATATTACACAGCGCACACAAAAACTTAAACGTGTACCAAAGTACCTTCATCTTCGCCCATGATGACGCGTCTCAGTGCGCCAGGCTTGACGATGGAAAACACTTTGATTGGCAGCTTCTGGTCGCGACAGAGGGCAAACGCGGTGGCATCCATGACTTGCAGATGCTTGGTGATTGCCTCATCGAAAGTGATGTGGGAATAACGCGTAGCCAGCGGGTCTTTATTCGGATCGGCGCTGTAGACGCCATCGACCTTGGTCGCCTTCAATACAATCTCTGCACCGATTTCCGAACCACGCAAAGCGGCTGCGGTGTCGGTGGTAAAGAAAGGATTGCCGGTGCCTGCTGCAAAAATTACAACTTTATCTTCTTCCAGATATTGCAACGCTTTCGGCCGCACATATGGCTCCACTACCTGTTCGATGCTGATAGCGGACATCACACGGGCGGTCAGCCCGATCTGGCGCATTGCATCGGCCAGCGCCAGTGAATTCATCACCGTTGCCAGCATGCCCATGTAGTCGGCGGTTGCGCGATCCATACCTTGGGCTCCTGGCGCTACGCCACGGAATATGTTACCGCCGCCGATAACAATCGCCAGCTCAACACCGAGTTTGGCAACTTCGGTCACATCGGCAACCATCCGCTCGATCGTGGCGCGATTGATGCCATAGGCATCATCGCCCATCAGAGCCTCACCGGAGAGTTTCAGGAGAACACGCTTATATGCTGGTTTTGTCATGATCTGAGCCCCTTGTGGCTTTCCGATTGATTCACACTTGTACTTATATTGGTCATTTGTATCGCTGGATGACTGCAGCGCCATTGTCAGGCCAAACGGCGGCAAAATCCACCGGAAGGTTCAGGAGCCGCTCGATTCAGGGCTGTCGACCTCTTCCCACAATTGTCACGTCATCGCTGTAGATCATTAGTTGCGCGGCACTGCTTAGTCCAGGGCTCCGAAAAAAAATTCCACAGAGCCAAAAAAACGGGCCTTTCGGCCCGTATTCTTGCTTACGCCTGCTTGGCCGCAGCAACAGTTGCTGCAACTTCTGCAGCGAAGTCATCTTGCTTCTTCTCGATGCCTTCACCGACAACAAACATGGTGAACGATTTAACGCTGGTGTTGGTAGTCTTCAGCATTTGTTCAACGGTTTGCTTGTCGTTCTTGACGAAAGTCTGGTTCAGCAACGACACTTCCTTCAGGAATTTCTGCACCGAACCTTCGATCATCTTGGCAGCGATATCAGCAGGCTTGCCGGATTCGGCCGCCTTCAGGGTTGCTACCGAACGCTCTTTCTCGATCAGGTCGGCCGGCACTTGATCCGACGACAACGACACTGGCTTCATCGCAGCGATGTGCATTGCTACGTCCTTGCCAACTTGTTCGTCAGCGCCGTCGAACTCGACGATGACACCGATGCGGGTGCCGTGCAGGTAAGAAACCAGCTTACCGGCGGTGTCGAAGCGCACGAAGCGGCGGATCGACATGTTTTCACCAATACGACCGATCAAGGCCGCGCGGGTTGCTTCGACGGTGCTGTCGCCCAATGGCAAAGCCGACAAAGCGGCAACGTCGGCCGGATTGTTTTCGGCAACCAGCTTGGCGCAGGCACTTGCCAGGGCCAGGAAGTCGTCGTTCTTGGTGACGAAGTCGGTTTCGCAGTTGACTTCAACCAGGGCGCCAACGCCGCCGGCGATGTAAGCTGCAACAACGCCTTCAGCTGTCACACGGGAAGCTGCCTTGGATGCTTTGCCGCCCAGTTTGACGCGCAGAATTTCTTCTGCCTTGTCCATGTCGCCACCGGCTTCGGTCAATGCCTTCTTGCATTCCATCATCGGCGCGTCGGTCTTTGCGCGCAGTTCGCCAACCAATGCTGCTGTAATTGCGGCCATACTATTCTCCTAGCTCAGTTGATGCCGTTCCGCCGACCTGGTCACCGCTATACAGTGCACCCAGTCATCAGCCTCCCAACATCATCATTCAAAATATATTCGGATAAATTGGGGTAAAAAATATGCAACTGATACAAAAAAAGGGGCAACTACGCCCCCTTTTTATTCTGAAGTATGAAACCTCAGATTGAGGGCTTAAGCCTGCTCGTTAACTTCAACGAACTCGTCGCCGGCTGCGCCTTTGATCGACTCAACTACTTCGTTTACTGCATTGGCACGGCCTTCCAGAATTGCATCGGCAACGCCACGGGCGTACAGAGCGATAGCCTTGGAGGAGTCATCGTTACCAGGGATAACGCAAGTCACGCCTTCTGGCGAGTGGTTGGTATCAACCACGCCGATAACCGGGATGCCCAGCTTTGCAGCTTCAGTGATCGCGCCTTTGTGGTAACCGACGTCGATCACAAAAATTGCATCAGGAATGCCGCCCATGTCCTTGATGCCGCCGATAGCCTTTTGCAGCTTGATCAGTTCGCGCTGGAACATCAAGGCTTCTTTTTTGCTCAGCTTTTCGACCGAACCGTCTTCGATCGAGGCTTCCATTTCTTTCAGGCGCTTGATCGATGTCTTGATGGTCTTGAAATTGGTCAGCATGCCGCCCAACCAACGCTGATCAACGAAAGGTGAGCCCGAACGTGCGGCTTCTGCAGCAACGATTTCACGCGCCTGGCGCTTGGTGCCAACGAACAGGATGTTGCCGCGATTGGACGACAGTTGACGGATGTACTTCATCGCCTCCTGGTACATACCCAGGGTCTTTTCCAGATTGACGATATGAATCTTGTTGCGGTGACCGAAGATGAACGGCGCCATCTTTGGGTTCCAGAAACGGGTTTGGTGACCGAAGTGGACACCGGCTTCCAGCATTTCACGCATTGTTACGGACATAATTTTCTCCAGGGTTAGGTCTGGAATCTGCTCAGTCACCGAAATCGTCACAAGACAAAAACAGCACCCTTTTCGAGCGGATTCGCGCTTAAAAACTCAAAATAACTACACAACCTTCTACATAAGCCGAATGACAATTCGATCTAGCCCAAGATTATAACCCAGAACCAGTATTTCCTTCAAGCGTCGCAGGACATATGTTTCTGCGAATCTTGTCACGCTCGTTTATAATCGTTATCCGAATGAATCGAGGCTGCCGATCCAATGATTTCGCACCTTTTTCTTGCAAATTTCCGAGTTTCTCCCCACTTATGACTTCTATATCCATCAAAACCGCTGAGGATATCGCCGGCATGCGCATCGCTGGCCGACTTGCCTCGGAAGTACTCGACTACATCACCCCCTTCGTCAAAGTCGGCGTAACTACCGCCGAACTTGACCGGCTGTGCCACGAATACATGGTCAATGTACAAGGTTCGATCCCTGCCCCGCTGAACTATTGCCCGCCAGGCTACACACCTTATCCGAAAGCGATCTGCACCTCAGTAAACGATGTCATCTGCCATGGCATTCCTGGCGACAAGGTCTTGAAGAATGGCGATGTGGTCAATCTGGATATCACCGTCATCAAGGATGGCTACCACGGCGACACCAGCCGCATGTTTTATGTCGGCGAACCGTCGATCATGGCCAAGCGCCTGGGTGACATCACCTATGAGTGCATGTGGCTGGGCATTGCCAAGATCAAGCCTGGTGCGCATCTCGGCGATATCGGCCATGTAATCCAGCAGCACGCCGAGAAAGCCGGCTACAGCGTGGTGCGCGAATTTTGCGGCCACGGCATCGGCAAAGTGTTCCATGAAGAACCGCAGGTACTGCACTATGGCCGGCCCGGCACCTTGGAGCGCCTGGAGGCGGGCATGATTTTCACGGTCGAACCGATGATTAACGCCGGCCGTCGCGATATCCGCGAAATGGGTGATGGCTGGACCATCAAGACCAAGGATCGCAGCCTGTCGGCGCAATGGGAGCACACCGTACTGGTTACCGAAACCGGCTACGAAGTGCTGACTGTATCAAAGGATGCGCCGCCGCCGGCGTTCATTCAAGCAGCGACCACCGCCTCTGCAACCTAGCTCTTGCCATCAATCTAAACTAAATGACAACTCTTGCCGCAACCCTCAAGAAACAGCTTAGAACCGAGCGGCAAACCATCATCTCTGTTTTTCTCGCCGAGGGTAAACCTGCCGAGTTGCTGACGGCGCTGCGACGCAGCGTCGACATCGCGTTGACGCAAGCGTGGAAAATGCTGGAGTTGCCGGCCAGCGCGGCGCTGGTGGCAGTCGGCGGTTATGGCCGCGGCGAATTGTTCCCGCATTCGGATGTCGATGTCTTGATCTTGCTGGACGCACTACTCGATGCCGAACTGAAAGGCAGACTGGAAAATCTGGTGCAGTTGTTTTGGGACATCGGCCTGGAGATCGGCCACAGTATTCGCACCATCAACGAATGCCTGACCGAATCGGCAGCCGACATCACTGTGCAAACCAGCCTGCTAGAGGCGCGCCTGGTAACCGGCAATCAGACGCTATTCCAGCAATTGCAGGAACGCTGCAATGCGGCGATGGATGCGTGCGCCTTTTTTCAGGAAAAAATCCTGGAAATGCGGCAACGTCACATTAAATACGAAGACACGCCATACAGCCTGGAACCGAACTGCAAGGAGAGCCCCGGCGGCTTGCGCGACCTGCAAGTAATTCTTTGGGTGGCGAAGGCTGCCGGGCTTGGCGACTCTTGGACGAAACTGGCCAAGCAAGGGCTAATCACGACTGCCGAAGCTCGTCAGCTGACACGCCAGGAACGTGCTTTCAAGGATATCAGGATTCGCCTGCACATCTACGCCAACCGGCGCGAAGACCGACTGGTGTTCGACGTCCAGACGCCGATCGCCCAAGCGCTCGGTTTCCAGACCACCGAAACCCGGCGCGCCAGCGAGTACCTGATGCAGCGCTATTACTGGGCAGCCAAGGCGGTCACCCAGCTCAACGCCATCTTGCTGCAAAATATTGAAGTGCAATTGTTTCCGCAACCGATGGTGCCGCAACGCGTAAACGATCGCTTCAACCACGTCAACCGCTTGATCGACATCGCCTATGATGACCTGTTCAAGACCACGCCATCGGCGATGCTGGAGCTCTTCCTGCTGCTAGCACAGCACAGCGAGTTAAAAGACATGACGGCGCGCACCCGGCGCGCGTTGTGGCATGCGCGCGCCAAAATCGACAACAGTTTCCGCCGCGATCCACTCAACCGCTCAGTGTTCCTGCAGATCATCCAGGCACCGCAAGGTATCACCCATGCGTTGCGCGGCATGAACCAGACCAGTATCCTGGGCCGCTACCTGCCGAACTTCCGGCGCATCGTCGGCCAGATGCAGCATGACCTGTTTCATGTGTACACGGTCGACCAGCATATCCTGATGGTGGTGCGTAACGTGCGACGTTTTACGATGAGTGAGCATGCGCATGAATATCCGTTCTGCAGCCAGTTGATCGCCAACTTCCCGCGCCCTTGGCTGCTCTATATTGCGGCGCTGTTCCACGACATCGCTAAGGGTCGCGGCGGCGATCACTCCAAGCTCGGCATGGCTGACGCGCTGCACTTTTGTCAGCAGCATGGCTTGCCGGCAGCAGACAGCGAACTCGTGGTATTCCTGGTTGAGCATCACTTGACCATGTCGCAGGTCGCGCAAAAACAAGACCTGTCGGATCCTGATGTGATCCTGCATTTTGCCAATGTGGTGAAGGACGAGCGCCACCTGACCGCGCTCTATCTGCTGACAGTGGCGGATATCCGCGGCACCAGCCCTAAAGTCTGGAATGCCTGGAAAGGCAAGCTGCTGGAAGACCTGTACCGAGTGACGCGGCGGGTGCTTGGCGGCGAAACCCCATCGGCCGACCGCGAGCTGAAAAACCGCCAGGAAGAAGCTGTGAAAACGCTGCGCCTATACGGCCTGGCGGAAAATGCCCATGAACATTTGTGGCAACAGCTCGATGTCGCCTACTTTCTGCGCCACGACTCTTCAGATATCGCCTGGCAAACGCGCTCTTTCTATAACCAGACCGACAGCCCTACTCCAATCGTCAAATGTCGCCTGGCACCAATCGGCGAGGGCTTGCAAGTCGCCGTCTACACCAAGGATCAGAGCGACCTGTTCATCCGCATCTGCAGCTATTTCGACAGCAAGAACTTCAGCATCCTGGACGCCAAGATTCACACCACGCGGCATGGCTATGTGCTCGACTCTTTCCTGATTAGCGCTCCGCTGTTCGCCAAGCATTATCGCGACATCATCAATCTGATCGAGCATGATCTAACCGAGCTGCTGCAAAACCAGCACCCGTTGCCGCCGCCGTCAAAGGGCCGCCTGTCGAGGCTCTCGCGCACCTTCCCGGTGACGCCGACGGTCGACTTGCGCCCCGACGAACGCGGTCAGTATTATCTGCTGTCGATCACCGCCAATGACCGTACCGGGTTACTGTATTCGGTTGCCAGCGTGCTGGCCAAACACAAGATCAATCTGCACACCGCCAAGATCATGACACTCGGCGAACGGGTCGAAGACGTGTTTCTGGTTGACGGCAGCGCTCTCAACCATGCACGCCTGCAGATTCAACTTGAAACCGATTTGCTAGATGCATTGCATATCTAGTCTGCCTTGCAGTTTTTTTTATATTTTTTTCTCTTTTCTGTACTCAATGACCAAACCACTACGCCTCTCCAAACGCATGTCAGAACTCGGGCTATGCTCGCGCCGCGAAGCCGATGAATGGATCGCGCGCGGCTGGGTCCGGGTCGACGGCGTCGTCGTCTCGGAACTCGGCAGCAAGGTATTGCCAAGCCAGCGCATCAGCGTCGAACGCCAGGCCGCTGCGGAACAATCCAAACGTGTCACCATCCTGATCAACAAACCAGTCGGCTACGTCAGTGGCCAGGCCGAAGACGGCTACCAGCCGGCGGTGGCGCTGATCAAGGAAGCCAACCGTTGGGCCGAAGATCCCCCACCAACACTGTTCCACCCGACCCAGCTACGCAGCCTGGTGCCAGCCGGCCGTCTGGATATCGATTCGGTCGGTTTGCTGGTACTGACCCAGGATGGCCGTATCGCCAAGCATTTGATCGGCGAAAAAACCAGCGTCGACAAGGAATATCTGGTCCGGGTGCGCTACACCAAAGGCGACAAACTGCCTGATGCCGATCTGCGCCGCCTCAATCATGGCCTGACGCTGGACGGCAAAAAACTCAAGCCGGCCATCGTCAAATGGCAGAACGAGGATCAATTGAGCTTTACGCTACGCGAGGGGAAAAAGCGCCAGATCCGCCGCATGTGCGATATGGTCGGCCTCAAGGTGCTGGGCCTGAAGCGGGTGCGGATTGGCGGAGTGAAATTGGGCAATCTGCCCGAGGGACAATGGCGCTATCTGGGGACTGATGAGCAGTTCTAGGATGGCTGGAGACCGTGTGGGTAGAGCAGCCTGCCCATACCACCGCGTGCAAACAACCCAAAGCGGGCGCGTGAGTCCGCCCCCGATGGTAATTAAAGGTCAGGGAAACTAAAGGAAACGATCCAGTATCTTGCGGCTGCCCTTGTCCAGCGCTTGCGTATCGCGGATCAGGAACTGCACGCCATGGTTATCGGCGATCAGCAGGCTGCTTGACGCGATGCGGCGAATATCTTCTTCGCCTTTCAGCGTAAACGATGCTTCACCGCGATTGGTTTCGACAAACCAGGTGCATGGCGCGTTGTAGTGGGAGACACGCTGGATACGCTGAATTTCTGGCATGAATTCGCGGCTGGCCAATTCTTGCTCAACCATGATCCGCGTGGCGTCAGCCAGATCGGTCAGGCACGTAATCCAGGCCAGTTCCCGGCCATCGGCATTTACCAGCGCGATACCAACATCTGGTGCACCAATCGGAAAAGCCCGCACCGGCACGACCCCCTCAAAGCGGTCACCGTTCGCAGCAGTAAACACCAGCTTGCCAAATGCATTACGGCTCAGTGTGAAATCATGTGTTGTCATGCCACGCGCTCATCGTTTTCTTCGCTGTCTTCATCGACCAGTTGCGGCGACCCTTCGGCGCCGTCAGCATTGCGCAGCTGCGCCTGATAGAGGCGATAGTATGCCCCTTCGCGCAGCATCAGTTCGTCGTGATTGCCCACCTCTACAATCTGGCCGCGGTCCAGCACTACCAGCCGGTCGGCCTTGCGCAAGGTCGACAGACGATGCGCGATCGCAATCGTGGTGCGGCCCTGCACGAGGTTATCGAGTGCTTTCTGAATTTCTTTTTCGGTCGTGGTATCGACCGACGATGTCGCTTCATCCATGATCAGGATGCGCGGATCGATGAGCAACGCGCGCGCAATCGAAATCCGCTGGCGCTCACCGCCGGACAGCGCCTGACCGCGCTCGCCGACCAGCGAATCGTAGCCCTGTGGCAGGCGCAGAATGAATTCGTGGGCATGGGCGGCACGTGCCGCCGCAACGATTTCCTCGCGCGTGGCGTCGGGTTTGCCGTAGCAAATATTCTCGGCAATCGTCCCGAAGAACAGGAACGGCTCTTGCAGCACCAAGCCAATATTGCGGCGGTATTCGGAGATCGGCATCGAGCGGATATCGACGCCATCCAGCCGTATTGCCCCTTCCGAGACGTCATAAAAGCGGCAAATCAAGTTCACCAGGGTACTTTTGCCGGAACCGCTGTGGCCGACCAGCCCGATCATTTCACCCGGTTTGATTGATAAGCTGACACCGCGCATCACAGCACGGTTGCCGTAACGAAAACCGATGTCGCGCAACTCGATGGCACCGGTAACATGTCCCAGATGAACCGGATTGACCGGTTCCGGCACGCTCGATACGTGATCCAGAATTTCAAAGATGCGCTTGGCGCCGACCGCCGCCTTTTGCGTTACCGAGACAATCCGGCTCATCGAATCGAGACGTGTGTAAAAGCGGCTGATGTAGGCTAGAAACGAGGCCAGCACGCCGACTGTGATCTCGTTCTTGGAAACCTGCCAGATGCCGAATACCCACACCACCAGCAGACCGACTTCGGTCAGCAGCGTCACTGTCGGCGAAAATAGAGACCAGATCTTGTTGACGCGGTCGTTGACCAGCAGATTGTGCTGGTTGGCATCGCGAAAACGGCCGGCTTCGCGCTTTTCCTGAGCAAATGCCTTCACCACGCGAATGCCGGGAATGGTATCGGCCAGCACATTGGTCACTTCGGCCCAGATACGATCAATTTTTTCAAAACCGTGCTTTAAACGATCCCGCACTACATGAATCATCCAGGCGATGAACGGTAATGGAAGCAATGTCACAAGTGCAAGCCAAGGATTGATCGAAAACAGAATCACCGCGGTCATGATGATCATTAGCACATCGATGGCGAAATCCAGCAGGTGCAGCGACAGGAACACGCAAATACGGTCACTCTCGGAGCCGATGCGCGCCATCAGGTCACCGGTGCGCTTGCCGCCGAAATATTCCTGCGACAGACGCAGCAGATGCTCGTAGGTGGTGGTGCGAAGGTTGGCGCCGATGCGCTCGCTGACCAACGCCAGAATATACGTGCGGGCCCAGCCGAGGCTCCATGCCACCAGCGCCGAGACCAACAGGCCGGACAAATAAAGCTTGACCAGATGGACATCAATCGGCTTGCCGTTTTGATAAGGTATCAGCACGTTATCCATCAGCGGCCCCATCAAATAAGGGGGCGCCAGCGTGGCAGCGGTGGAAATCAGCATCAGCACGAAGCCGAGCAAGAGCATGCCCTTGTACGGTTTGGCAAAACGTGCAAGACGGAATAGCGCCCAGGTTGATGACGGCGCAGCGGCTTTTTCCGGACAGATCAGACATTCATCGCCGCCAGCCGGCAACGGTGCCTGACATTCCGGGCAGACTGCTTGCGCCTGCCGCTGCGCGGAGCGCCCTGCAAGTTGATCTTGGCGCTGCTGGTCGAAGATTTTGATGAGCCGCAAAGCGTCAATATTGAGGCCCAGCGTATAGCGCCAGCAAGCCAGTTGTCGTTGCTCGTCCTGCAATTCCAGAGTGCCGACACCGGCATGATCGTGATGCCGAAGCTCAAGACCAACGCTGTAAGGCCAGGCACGCCAGGCGTTTTCTGTGGCCATCTTGGCCAGCACACGCTGGTTGGTCAGAATCACCAAGCCACGCGCAAAATGAAGCGAGGCGTCGAGATCGACCTCAAGCGCAGCAAGAATTTCTTCCGCCGGCGCGAGTTGAGTTATCACTTCGGCACGCAAGGAAGTAAGCAGTCTATTGGACAATGAATCGCCCGAGTGAGAAATAGGAAATAAAGGATTACTTTTCATCTGAACGGCATGGTGTGTCCGCAAACACGAAGGCCAGCGGACATAATGGAATTTTGTGTGAAATCACCACAATGGCGCACATCGTCTGCCGAAAGTATTATATCCTACCAGCTTTTTATTAAACGTTACTATTAGTTACTGATCGTCACCAATTAACTCTATCTTTTTTTCGAATTTTGGTTTTTGCCTGTAAACCGATTTCCAAGTGGTGCGTTACAAGCTCTTGCAGCATGTTGAAAAGAATATAAACAGATCGAAATAACATTTTTTTCAACATTCGCCAAGGCCGTTTTGGCCGCTGCCTCCTAGCCTCATTGCTGACTCATGAAAAATATAGAAATTCTCCGTATCATGTCGCTGCGCGGACCAAATATCTGGACCTATCGATCAGCCCTTGAGGCCTGGATAGACATCGGCGAGTTGGAAGATTTTCCCTCCAATATCCTGCCCGGCTTCAACCAGCGCCTGACCACCTGGCTACCATCTCTTATTGAACACCGTTGCAGCTACGGCGAACGCGGCGGTTTTGTGCAGCGCCTGGAGGACGGCACCTGGCCTGGCCACATTCTCGAACACGTTACCCTTGAATTACAAAACCTGGCGGGCATGCCCGGCGGTTTCGGCAAGGCACGCAGTATGTCGGTGCGCGGCGTCTACAAGGTCGCGGTTCGCGCGCGCCACGAACAAGTCACCCGTGCAGCCTTGTACGCCGCGCGTGACCTGGTGATGGCGGCGATCGAAGACAAACCTTTCAGCGTTCCTGCGGCCATCGGCAAGCTGCGCGAAATGGTCGATTCGCATTGCCTGGGGCCGAGTACCGCTTGCATCGTCGAAGCCGCAGACGAACGCCGCATACCCTCGTTTCGCCTGACCGACGGCAATCTGGTGCAGTTGGGCCACGGCGTTCGCCAGCGCCGCATCTGGACCGCAGAAACCGATCAGACCAGCGCTATCGCCGAGAGCATCTCCAGCGATAAAGACCTGACCAAGAGCCTGTTGCAGGCTTGCGGCATTCCAGTGCCGGAAGGACAACTGGTGGAAAGTGCTGCCGAAGCCTGGGAAGCAGCCGAAGATATCGGCCTGCCGGTCGTGACCAAGCCATCCGACGCCAACCACGGTCGTGGCGTCTGTATCAATCTGACGACCCGTGCCGAGATCGAAGCCGCCTATGAGATCGCGGTGCAGGAGGGTAGCAGCGTCATCGTCGAACGCTTCATCCGCGGCAACGAGCATAGGCTGCTGATCGTCGGCGGCCGTCTGGCCGCTGCGGCGCGGGGCGAGCCGGTATCGATTACCGGCGATGGAAAATCAACAATTTTGCAACTGATCGACAGCCAGCTCAATGCCGATCCGCGTCGTGGCGAACTGGAGGAATGTCCGCTGAGCCTGGTATTACTGGATCAGGAACCGGCCGCGCGGCTGGAACTGGAGCGCCAAGGCTACGACGGCGAGTCGGTGCCACCGGCCGGCAAGGTGGTGCTGATCCAACGGAACGGCAATGTGGCTATCGATGTTACCGACCTGGTTCATCCAAGCGTAGCGGCCGCTGCGTCCCTCGCTGCACGCGTGGTCGGGCTGGATATCGCCGGGGTCGACCTTGTTACGGAAGATATTTCGCGGCCGCTGGAAGAACAGCGTGGCGCCATCGTCGAAGTCAATGCCGGCCCCGGCCTGCTGATGCATCTGAAGCCGGCGGAGGGCAGCCCACGCCCAGTCGGCAAGGAGATTGTCGAACACTTGTTTGCAGCGGCTGACAATGGCCGCATTCCGATCGTTGGCGTCACCGGCACGCGTGGCAAGACTACCGTGTCGCGCCTGATTGCCTGGCTGTTGCACCTGAGCGGCAACCATGTCGGCCTGGCTTGTGGCGACGGCTTGTATTTTGCACAACGGCGCGTCGAAAAAGGCAATTGCGCCAACTGGGAATCGGCACAGCGTGTGCTGATCAACCGTGCGGTCGAGGCCGCTGTATTCGAAAACAGTCATGACACCATCTTGTCGGAAGGGTTGGTCTACGACCGTTGTCAGGTCGGCGTGGTGACCAATATCGCCGCAAACGACAGCCTGCCGCAGTACTACATCGCCGACGCCGAGGAGATGGTGAAAGTGACGCGCGCTCAGGTTGACGTGGTGTTGCCGACCGGCGTTGCCGTGCTGAACGCTGCCGATCCGCTGGTGGCGCCGCTAGCCTCATTGTGCGACGGCGAAGTGATTTTCTTTGGCACCGACGCCGCGCCAGCGGTAATTGCTGAACATCTGGCGCAGGACAAGCGCGCCGTTTTCGTCCGTAACGATCAGATCATGCTGGCAATCGGCAACAACGAAACGCTGCTGGCCGACATCACGACAGTACCTTTGATTGCGCGCAGCAAAGAGCAATTCCAGCTTGAAAATGTGCTGGCAGCGGTAGCTGCAGCATGGGCGCTGGACATCTCTCACGATTTGATCCGCGCTGGGATCGAGACTTTTGAACTGACTTGACAGCGTAGAGCAGGCCAGCATGTTTGCCCACTCGTTGCCAAGATAAGCAATATAAAAATTTAACATTGCGCGTGGGCACAGATGCCCACCCTACGTAATAGGAAAACTTGTTGATGGACGTTTCACGTATCCGAGTACTTCGCGGCCCCAATCTTTGGAGTCGCCATACCGCTATCGAAGCAATTGTGTCCTGCAACGAAGCCGAACGAGCGATAGCCGGCATCGCCGGTTTCGAGGCGAGGTTGCGTGAGCGCTTTCCGCAGATCGGTTTTCTGCAGCCAAGCGGCAAAAATGAAATGGTGTCGATGGCGCATACGCTCGAAGCCGCGGCACTCGGATTGCAATCAGAAGCCGGTTGCCCGGTAACCTTTAGCCGCACCGTGCCAACAACGGAAGCAGGCGTCTATCAGGTGATCGTCGAATATACCGAAGAGGATGTCGGCAAGCTGGCATTTCAGCTGGCGCAGGAACTATGCCTGGCGGCACAGCAAGATAAGCCGTTCGATCTGGCCGGCGCGCTAAGCACGCTGAGGGAACTGGATGAAGACATCCGTCTCGGGCCTAGCACAGGCTCTATCGTGCAGGCAGCTATTACGCGCGGCATTCCGTTCCGCCGACTGACCGGCGGCAGCATGGTGCAGTTCGGCTGGGGCAGCCGGCAGCGCCGCATCCAGGCGGCCGAAACCAACCATACCAGCGCCATCGCTGAATCGATCGCGCAAGACAAAGACCTGACCAAGAAACTGTTGAATGCCGCTGGCGTTCCGGTACCGATGGGCCGGGTTGTGACGAGTGCGGAAGATGCCTGGACGGCGGCTCAGGAAATCGCCAGTCCGGTGGTACTAAAACCGCGCGACGGCAATCAAGGCAAAGGCGTAGCCGTTAACATCACAGCCCGCGACCAGGTCATGGCGGCTTTCGATGTGGCCTCGAAAATCTGCTCTGAAGTGATCGTCGAGCGTTACTTGCCTGGCCACGATTTCCGCTTGCTGGTAGTCGGCAACCAACTGGTAGCAGCTGCGCGTCGTGATCCTCCACAAGTCATCGGCGATGGTGTGCACACCATCCGTGAACTGGTCGATCAGGTCAACAGCGACCCCTTGCGCGGCGAAGGGCATGCGACTTCGCTGACCAAAATCCGCTTTGATGCAATTGCTCTGGCGACCCTGGTCGGACAGAATTACACTGCTGACTCAATTCCGCAACAAGGCGTGCGGGTGGCCTTGCGCAACAACGCCAACCTCAGCACCGGCGGCACCGCTACCGATGTCACCGAGGACGTCCATCCGGAGCTGGCAGCGCGCGCGATCGCGGCAGCACAGATGGTTGGGCTGGATATCTGCGGCGTCGACATAGTCTGCAACAATGTCCACCAATCGCTGGAAGAACAGGAAGGGGGCGTGGTCGAAGTCAACGCCGCGCCTGGTTTGCGGATGCACATCAGCCCGTCTTATGGCAAGGGACGCGCGGTCGGTGCGGCGATCATGTCGACCATGTTCGACGACGGCGACAACGGCCGCATTCCACTGGTTGCGGTTGCCGGCACCAACGGCAAGACCACCACTGTGCGCCTGATTGCCCATCTGCTGGCACGTAAGGGCTTGCGCGTCGGGATGACCAATTCCGATGGCGTCTACATCGAGAAACAGCGCATCGACACCGGCGACTGCAGCGGCCCCCGCAGCGCCCGCAATGTACTGATGCATCCGGATGTCGACGCCGCTGTGTTTGAAACAGCGCGCGGCGGCATATTGCGCGAAGGCCTCGGCTTTGATCGCTGCGATGTCGCGGTGGTCACCAATATCGGCATGGGTGATCACCTGGGCCCGAGCTATATCAGTACGGTCGAAGATTTGAGCGTGGTCAAGCGGGTAATCGTAGAAAACGTTTCTACTACCGGCTATGCAGTATTGAATGCCGCCGATCCGATGGTTGCCAGCATGGCCAAATCCTGCCCTGGCTCGATCATATTTTTTGCCCATGACTTCCATCATCCGTTGATGACAGCGCACCGTGCGCAAGGGCATCGGGTGGTGTATCAGGATGGCAATTTCATCGTCGTCGCCAAGGGCAAACAGGAGCACAGGCTGGCACTGCAAGAAATTCCCCTGACCCGTAACGGTACGATTCGGTTCCAGATTGAAAATACCATGGCATCGATCGCCGCCGCCTGGGCCTTGGAGTTGGATTGGGATGTGATTCGCGCAGGCCTGTCGAGCTTCGTCAATGATGCCGATACCGCCCCCGGTCGCTTCAACGTGTTCGACTATCGCGGCGCCACCCTGATTGCCGACTATGGCCACAATCCGGATGCAATCCAGGCTCTGGTGCGCGCAATCGATACCATGCCAGCCAAGCGCCGTTCGGTAGTGATCAGCGGCGCCGGCGACCGCCGTGATATCGACATCCGTCATCAGACCGAAATTCTTGGCGATGCATTCGACGAGGTGATCCTGTATCAGGATCAGTGCCAGCGCGGCCGCGCCGATGGCGAGGTGCTTGCACTATTGCGTGAAGGCTTGCAGAACGCCCGTCGCACCACCGCAACCGAAGAAATCAATGGCGAATTTGTCGCTATCGACACCGCGTTGTCACACCTGTCGCCGGGTGATCTTTGCCTGATTCTGGTCGATCAGGTAGAGGAAGCGCTGGCGCACATTGCCAAGCGTATTGCAGAAGTATGATCTTTCGTAGGGTGGTTACAGCGTAATCGCCCTACGCCGGTTTATGTCCGGTCAACGCTGCGCCTGCATTCAAAGGCAGGCGCCGGGTAACCGGAATCGAGGCCATCGAGAACACACCGATCACCACAAAAGCTGGCCAGAAATGTCCGGCCACAAGGGTCTCATGACCTTGCCAGCGGCTCGACAGATGCACTGCGAGGCCACCGATGGTGACACCCAAACCTAGTGAAATTTGCTGCACTACGCTGGCCAGACTGGTGGCGCGGCTGACATCGGCGCTGTCGAGATCGGCATACGCCATCGTGTTGAGGCAGGTGAATTGCATCGATGGAAAAAACCGCCCAACAGCACTACCGCCAGCATGACCAGATACGGCGTGGTCGGCGTGAACAAGCCGTAGGAGGCAAGCGCCAGGCCAGCCAGCAGCGCATTCCAGATCAGTACCGAACGAAAGCCGTAGCGCCGCAACACTGAACTGCCGATGGCTTTCATGAAGATCGCACCGAATGCAGAAGCACAGGTGATGGTGCCGGCATGAAACGCGCTCATGCCGAAGCCCACCTGTAGCGCCAGCGGCAACAGGAAAGGCACTGCGCCCAAGCCGATACGGAACAGCGATCCGCCCACTACGCTGGCGCGGAAAGTGGCGATGCGCAACAGGCGCAGATCAAGCAATGGAAACGCTTCGCGTCGGGCATGGCGCAGATACATATACAGAGTCAGGCCGCCCAGCACGCACATGACAAACGCCCACCCGGTGGCGAGCAGTTCGCCATCGATCAATGACAAACCGAGCATCACCAGCGTACTGCCAACCACTGACAAGACGAAACCCGTCATATCCAACGGCTGCAATTCGTCAGAACGAGTGTTTTCGATATAGCGGCTGGCCAGATACATACCGAGCAGGCCGATCGGCAAGTTGATCAGGAAAATCCAGCGCCAGTGAAAGTAAGTGGTAATGAAGCCGCCCAGAGGCGGCCCGATCACCGGCCCGAGCTGGGACGGGATAGTCAGATAACTAATGGTGTTGGCGCTGATTGAATCTTGACCCAGCCTGCTGATCGAAATGTGACCCAGGGCTGGTCGCTGCGTTTTGAGTTAGCAGCTGTGGATAAGTCTATCAAACAGTTGGTGTTGAAGCACTCCTTTTTT
>NZ_JBIIVN010000178.1:0-4843 GCF_044339385.1 Collimonas sp.
ATCGTTCACCCTGCCAGTATTTAGATGACTGGCTCACTGAGCAACATCAGGAAAAACAGGCGGCATAAAAGCCACCTGTTGGAAGACGAAAAATCGAGGGAAGCTCAAACATTACGCCTGTCCGGCAACTTCTGCGCACATTCCATGCAACTGCAAGGAAATAAAAAAGCGGAAAGCGACAAACCGCCATGCTACGGCGATTTGATGCTTCCCGCTTTACTGACTTCGCTGGCCTGCATCTCAAGACCCACCGATCAAAACCGATCTCTGGGGGCGCTCCGTCAGGCCCGCTCGCCGACCCATGCGGCTACGCCCTGCAAGGCGGCCGCCAAACCGCTCGGATCGGTTCCGCCGGCTTGCGCCATGTCAGGACGACCACCACCCTTGCCGCCGACCTGCTGGGCGACGAAGTTGACCAGCTCGCCAGCCTTGACCTTGCCGGTGGCGTCGGCGGTGACGCCGGCAATCAGGCTGACTTTGCCATCCTTGACTGCCGCCAGCACGATTGCTGCCGTTTTCAGCTTATCTTTCAGTTTGTCCATGGTTTCGCGCAAGGTGGCGCTGTCGGCACCTTCCAGCCTCGCCGCCAGCACCTTGATGCCGTTCACATCGAGTGCCTGCTGCGCCAGCTCATCGCCTTGGTTGGCGGCCAGCTTCGACTTCAAGCCGCTCAACTCTTTTTCCAGCGCCTTGACATGATCCTGCACCTGCGCGATGCGCTGGGTGAGCTCTTCCGGCTGCGCCTTCAATGCAGCGGCGGCTTCGTTGACGCGGTTGCTGAGGCTCTGTACTAAGGCCAGACCGGCTTCGCCGGTCACCGCCTCGATACGGCGGATGCCAGCGGCAACGCCGCCTTCGCCGACGATCTTGAACAGGCCGATATCGCCGGTACGGCTAACGTGAGTACCACCGCACAGTTCGCGCGATGTCCCGATCGACAACACGCGAACTGCATCGCCGTATTTTTCACCGAACAAGGCCATTGCACCGGCACCAACCGCGTCGTCAAACGACATCAGCTTGGCTTCAGTGGCGACGTTGGCGAGAATTTCTCGATTCACGATCGCTTCGATGCGACGAATTTCATCGGCACTGACCGGCGCATTATGGCTAAAGTCAAAACGAGTCTTGTCGGCGTCGACCAGCGAACCTTTTTGCGCCACGTGTGCGCCCAGCACCTCGCGCAAGGCCTTGTGCATCAGGTGCGTCGCCGAGTGGTTACGGATGGTGCGGCTGCGCACTGCGGTATCGACCCTGGCATTGACTTTATCGCCAACAGCCAGCGGACCGCTGCGCAGATTACCGTGATGACCGAATACTTCAGCCTGAATTTTCAGCGTATCGGCGACTTCGAACAACCCACCCGCTGCTTCGAGCACGCCGCGGTCGCCAACCTGGCCGCCGGATTCAGCATAGAACGGCGTAGTGTCGAGCACCACGATGGCATCCTGGCCGGCGTCGATTTTCTGCACCGCGCTGCCGTCGACGTACAGGGCCAGAATGTTGGCTTCATGCGCCAGCTCGTCATAGCCTACGAAATGGGTCTTGTCACCGCTGTATTCGACTGCTGCGGCCATCTTGAATTTGCCGGCCGCACGCGCCGTGGTTTTCTGGCGTTCCATCGCAGTGGCAAAACCGGCCTCGTCGAGTTCGACTTCACGCTCGCGGCAAATATCTGCGGTGAGGTCGAGCGGGAAACCGAAGGTGTCGTACAAAGTGAAGGCAGTTTCGCCATCCAGCTTTTTAGAATTCTTGGTCAACGCCGCTTCAAGGATTTTCATGCCGTGTTCCAGCGTTTCACCAAAACGTTCTTCTTCCTGTTTCAGTACCTGCTCGACACGCTCGGCGGCTTCCGGCAATTCCGGATAGGCGTCGCCCATTTCCAGTGCCAGATCCTTAACCAGCTTGTAGAAGAACGGCTTGGTCTGCCCGAGTTTGTGACCGTGACGCAGCGCACGGCGGATGATCCGGCGCAGTACGTAACCGCGACCCTCGTTGCCCGGAATGACGCCATCGACCACCAGGAATGAACAGGCGCGAATATGATCGGCAATTACTTTCAGCGAGTTACTTTCCAGATCAGTAACATTGTTTTCACGTGCCGCAGCCTTGATCAGGCGCTGGAACAAGTCAATTTCATAGTTGCTGTGCACGTGCTGCAAGACCGCAGCCAAGCGCTCCAGACCCATGCCGGTATCGACGCATTGCTGCGGCAGCGGTGTCAAGGTGGCTTCCCCGGTTTTCGGATCGATCTGGCGATCGAAC
Source organism: Collimonas sp. (assembly GCF_044339385.1). Lineage (NCBI taxonomy): Bacteria > Pseudomonadati > Pseudomonadota > Betaproteobacteria > Burkholderiales > Oxalobacteraceae > Collimonas > Collimonas sp. The sequence goes on from NZ_JBIIVN010000178.1 coordinate 2,266, forward strand.
TGCATAAACACGTTGTTCCAGATTTCGATGTAACGGTCGCCGTCTTGCTCAGCACTACCCGGAGGACCGCCCCACACGTCCGGGCCGTGATCGTAAAAAATTTCAGAACAAGGACCGCAAGGGCCGGTGTCGGCCATTTGCCAGAAATTGTCCGATGCATATGGCGCGCCCTTATTGTCACCGATACGCACAATGCGCTCTTTCGGCAAACCGATCACCTTATGCCAGATATCGTAGGCTTCATCGTCGGTTTCATACACCGTGGCCCACAGCTTGTCGGCCGGCAGACCGTATACCTTGGTCAGCAATTCCCAGGCCCAGACCAGCGAATCGTGCTTGAAGTAATCGCCGAACGACCAGTTGCCCAGCATTTCAAAGAATGTGTGGTGACGGGCGGTGTAGCCGACGTTTTCCAGATCGTTGTGCTTGCCGCCAGCGCGCAGGCAACGCTGTACCGAAGTTGCGCGCACATAATTGCGCTTTTCCGTACCCAGGAACACGTCCTTGAACTGCACCATACCGGAGTTGGTAAACAGTAGTGTCGGATCGTTGCCTGGTACCAGGCTGGACGAGCGCACAATGGCGTGGCCTTTTGATTCAAAGAATTTGAGAAACTTTTCGCGGATTTCGGCTGAGCTCATGTTCTTGGGCAAAAAATGAAACGGTGCAAGGAAAAAGGCAACGGAACACGGTCAGCGCCATATCCGGATACTAACGATCCGCAATGCGACGGCTAAGTATGTCCTTTTGCAAACCTTTGATTATACGTGATACCAGCAACATCATTGAGTCGCAACAGAATGAAAAAAGCCCGTCGGAACTGCTTCCGGCGGGCTTGCATAACATGGGGTACGTAATTTCGCGCAATTCGCCCCGAAACAGCCTTACAGTTTGCTGTCAGGCGCCTTTATTAACTGGTGTCGCTGTGATATTGCGATTTTTCTTCTTGTAATGTTTCTTGCTTGCTTTTTTCGCTGGTGCAGCCGCAGCCGCAGCGGCCGCCGGCGCTGCTGCAGGTGCAGCAGCCGCAGGAGCGTTTTGTGCCATGACTGGCAAAGCGAAAGCGGCGATAACAACAGCAGCCAGCAATTTATTGATCTTCATTTTGACTTCCTTTCAATTAGTACAAAAACAAGCAAACTTGACATTTAAGAGTAAAACTCACGATCAACCACTCGCCTTGTGACGGAGAATATGGTCTACAACTTGGTTCTACCCTGTCTTAACGCCTGCTCGCTGATTTAGGTTGACAGGCGCGACGACACAACTTTGGCTTGATTTTTGCCTGACTGCCGCAGATCGTAATGATCCGATTCAATCGGCGCCAATCAAGTCAATCCGGTCAGTACAAAAGCTATCCACGCCCCAGCTGAGGATCTCTGCGGCGCGATTGGGCGTGTTCACCGTATAGCAAAACAGCCCGTAACCTGCTTGCCTGACTGCCTGCGCTTGCATCGGCGACAGATATTTGTGGTTGGTGTGCAGCGCCACCGCGTCGAGCTCCTGCAAGCGTTGCAGCCAGTCGTCTTCGATGGTATCGGTCAAAAAGCCACGCGGTATAGTCGGCGCCGCCACCTGCGCCGCACGCAAGGCCTCAAACGAAAAAGAAGAAAACAAGGGCAATGCCGGGTCTGCCCATGCGCCGTCGGCACTGGCGACATGTTGCGCCAACTCATGCGCAAAACACTCCTCGGTCAGTTGCGCGACAATACGCCCGGTCTCCACCTCGAATCCTTCGGCCGGTTTAATTTCGACATTCATCCAGATGTCGTTCTGCCGACAAAACTCAAGCGCCTGACGATATGTACAGATACGCTCACCGGCAAACTGCTCATGCAGCCAACTGCCGGCGTCCATCGCGGTCAACTCGTCGGCGGTAAAATCGGACACTTTGCCGACTCCGCGCACCGTCCGGCCGAACACTGCATCATGCATCAGGATTGGCACGCCATCGCGCGACAACATGACGTCAAACTCGACCGCACGGTATCCATGCTTGAGGCCGCAACGTAACGCCGCCAGCGTATTTTCCGGCGCCAGCGTGCCGCCGCCGCGATGCGCAACTACTTTTGGGTAGGGCCACATGACTGTTTTCCTTCTATTGGATAAATGGATAAATTAGATAAATTAGATGCTAGATAAATCGCATAAATTGGCGTAACGGAGGAAGCCCGGCGAGGCCCCTCCGGCCCGCCTTCTTAGTAACATCTTAATGGATTTGATGTATTTGGCAATTGGCGACCGCTGGCTGCCATTCACGTCACGCAATCCGGGTTTCGTCGCATTTCACTTCACGACAACCGCTGGCAGACCCACAATTGAGCCATTCCATACCACGGAGGATGCCATGAACGATACCAGAGCCGGCTACCTGGATGCACAACGTCAGGTGGACCGTAAGATTGGATTTTTCGTGCACCTGGCCGTTTATTTGATTATCAACAGTGGCTTGGTGCTGAGCTTTGAGCTTCCCCCGAAATTTAGTCTTCCATAGGTAACGTAAAATCAACGATCCTTTGGAAAGACCAGCAATGAAGAAGATACCAAAACAGATGTACACGGCGGAGTTCAAGGAGCT
>NZ_JBIIVN010000179.1:0-4725 GCF_044339385.1 Collimonas sp.
CTGCTGCTACTGCTGCTACTGCTGCTACTGCTGCTACTGCTGCTACTGCTGCTACTGCTGCTACTGCCTGGACGATATCATGTTGCCCGGTTTCAGCCGCGCCAGCGCCTGGCCGTTGCTATCGAACACATGAAAGGCATGGCTCGGCGCTGACAGGGTGATGCTGTCGCCGATATGCACGGTATTGTTGCCATCCCCGCGCATCACTATGTCCTCGCCGTTTTGCAATGTTACGTAGATGAAGTTGGCTTCACCCAGATGTTCGACAATGCTGACCTTGCCGCTGAATATTTCACCACTATGGGCGTTTTCCAGAAGATGTTCCGGGCGCAGGCCGACCGTCACGGCAGCGCCGACCCTGGCGTTTTCAGGGCTGACATTGGCGTTGATTTCCTGGCCGCTGTCGAGTTTGATCCGCAATGCATGGCGGTCGACGGCACTGACGGTGCCGTTGAATAAATTCATCTTGGGTGAGCCGATGAAGCTCGCCACGAACAGGTTTTGCGGCTGCTGGTATAGCTCCAGCGGCGACCCGGCCTGCTGGATGCTGCCGTCGTTCATCACCACGATCTTGTCGCCCAGGGTCATCGCCTCGACCTGATCATGGGTCACGTAGACGATGGTCGCTGCCAGTTGCTTATGCAGTTTGGCGATTTCGAGCCGGGTCTGAACCCGCAGCGCAGCGTCAAGATTGGATAGCGGTTCGTCGAACAGGAACAACTTCGGCTTGCGCACGATGGCGCGGCCAATCGCCACCCGCTGGCGCTGTCCGCCGGACAGTTCGCGCGGCAAGCGGTCCAGCAGATGGTCAATCTTGAGAATACTGGCGGCGTGGCGGATGCGCTGATCGATGGCGGCCTTATCGGCACCGGCGATCTTCAGGCCGAACGCCATGTTCTTGTAGACCGTCATGTGCGGATATAGCGCGTAGCTTTGGAACACCATCGCAATTCCACGTTCGGCCGGAGGCAGGTGGTTGACCACCTGGCCGCCGATCGACAGTTCGCCGCTGGTGATCGACTCTAGCCCGCACAGCATGCGCAGCAAGGTCGACTTGCCACAGCCGGAGGGGCCGACCAGAACCACGAACTCGCCGTCCTCGACTTCCAGGTTGAGATCGGCCAGCACCTTCTGCCTGCCGTCATATGATTTGGTGAGTTGTTTAATGCTTACGTTTGCCATGGAATGTCTCTTATTGCTACTTTACTTTATGGCGCCAGAAGTCAGGCCGCGAATCAATTGGCGGGAAAAGATCACGTACATGATCAGGATCGGGATCACTGCCAGCGATAGTGAGGCCAGCACCGAATTCCAGTCGGTGACGTACTGGCCGATAAACTGCTGCACCCCCAGAGTGACGGTGTTGGTTTGATCTGACGGCGCCAGGATCAGTGGGAACCACAAATCGTTCCAGACCGGGATCATCGTGAACACTGCCACCGTGGCAATCGCCGGACGGATCAGCGGCAGGATGATCTGAAAGAAAATCTTGAATTCGCCGACACCGTCGCAACGCGCTGCATCCTTGAGTTCCTTTGGAATCTGGCGTATGAATTCGGACAAGATCATCACTGCCAGCGGCAATCCTTGCGCGGTGTACACCAAAATCAGCGCAGTGCGCGTGTTGATCAGGTTGAGGCTGACGACCAGTTGCAGGATCGATACGGTACCAAGCCGAATCGGGATCATGATGCCGAGCGCCAGATAGAGCGAGATCAGGCGATTGCCCAGGAATTTATATTCCGATAGCGCCCAGCCGGCCATCGCGCCGAACAGCACGATGAGCAGCAGAGAACCGAGCGTCACCACCAGGCTGTTGCTGAAGTACAGCAAGAAGTTGGTGTTTTGCAGCACTTTTTCGAAACCGATCAGCGAGAAACTTTCCGGGTTAGGGAAGGCTAGGGGGTTATCGAAGATAGCCTCGCGCGACTTGATCGAATTAATCAGAATTAACGCAATCGGAAACAATGCGATCACGGCGTAGGCGCACAGCACCACATGCACCCAGATGCGGCCAAGGTTGGCGCGCAGATGAATGCGCAGGGGGCTGCGGCCGGAAACCCGATTGGATGGCTGCGCAGCAAGCGAAGAGATGGCAGGCATGGTTTGTCCTCGTTACAGCTCATAGCGTGTCAGCTTGCGCTGCACGAAGTAAAAATAGCCGGCCACGCCCAGCAGGATCACCAAAAACATCAGGGTGGCAACCGCCGCGCCCATGGTCGGGCTGCCGATCTGTGCCTGGTAGCCGAAGAGGGTGCGATAAAAGAAAGTCCCCAGGATGTCGGTGCTGTAATTCGGCCCGGCCAGTGCGCCCTTGACCGAATAGATCAGGTCGAATGCATTGAAGTTGGCAACGAAAGTCAGGATTGTCACGAGCCCCAATGTCGGCAGGATCAGCGGCAGCTTGATCTGCCAGAAAATGCGTAATGAACTGGCGCCCTCGGCATATGCAGCTTCCAGCACTTCTTCCGGCACCGCCAGCAATGCAGCGTAGATCAGCATCATCGGGATGCCGACGTATTGCCATACCGAGATCAGCCCAAGGGTCAGCATCGCCGTCGACTCCTGGCCCAGCCAGGGCGCAAAGTAATCGCCCAGGCCGGCATGGTTCAGCAAGCCTTCTCCAACGCCCCACAGCGGTGACAGGATCAGTTGCCAGATAAAGCCGATGATCACTACCGATAGCAGCGTCGGCAGGAAAATCAGGGTGCGGTAAGTGCGTGCGCCACGCAAGCCCTTGAGGCTGAACAGGGTGGCCAGCAGCAAGCCGATCGGATTCTGCAACAGCATGTGGATCGCGAAGAACTTCAGGTTGTTCAACATGGCGTTCCAGAATGCCTTGGACCAATCTGCATCGAACAGGATCGTGCGGTAGTTATCCAGGCCGGCAAAGCTGTGGACGCCGGCATCGTTGCCGGTATAGAAGCCAAGGCGCAGAGTGTCCAGCAGCGGCAGCGCACTAAATAGCGAATAGATGATGACCGCTGGCGCCAGGAACACGACGATGTGCCAGGGGGATTTATTTTTTTGAAGAGTCATGCGGGTTTTCTGTCAATCCAATAAGCGTAGTTTGTCAACGGGCGGCATGACGCTTGATATCGATACCGGTTTTCACCAGTGTGGCTCAGTGGCGCGGCTTAGTGCGAGCTTCAGTGTCAGGCCTCGGCGGCTGTGCGGCTTGTCGACAAGAGAGGCGGGCAATCCTGCGCCATCCCTTGCCGACTAACAGTGTTATCTCAACAGTTTATTGTTGCGGTTTGTACCACTTGGCGAAGCCGGCCTGAATTTGCGCGGCAGCTTGCTTTGGCGCCAGTTTGCCGTTGAGGACCTGGGCATTGACGTTCCACAACTGGTTTTCCATGCTTGGTTCGCCGCGATTCAAAATCTGCGCGTTCAGGCGGATCGTTGACGAGCACGATTTGCGCCAGTCGATCATCTGCTTGGCGACCGGATCCTTGACCGAGATCAGGTGATCCGACAGCGAAAAGAAGCCGGTGACTTTATTGGTGTAGATGTCGGCAAACTCTTGCGAACCCAGCCAGGCCAGGAACTTGTAGGCATCTTCCTTGTTCTTGGACTTCTTGTTGACGCCCATGCCGATATCGTTGTGATCGGAGATGTAGCACTTATCGCCAGCCTTGGGCACCGGTGGCGGGAACGCGCCCATCGAGATTTTGGAATTGTCGTTGAAGTAGGCGATATCCCAGGAGCCGGCCGGATAGATGGCGGCCTTGCCAAGCGCGAACTGGTTCTGGCTGTCGCCATAGGTTTGCGAGCTGGCGCCTTTGTTCAGGTATTTGCCCAATCTGGCCTCGTATTCAAAGGCGCTGACGAAGTTGGGATCGGTGAATTTTTCCTTGCCCGCGATCAGCGCCTTGCGGCCTTCTTCGCCCTTCCAGTAATTAGGGCTGATGCCGGTAAAGATAATTTGGCTGGATTCCCACTGATCGTTGGTGCCCAATGCCAGCGGCGCGTACTTGCCATTGCTCTTGATGGTGTCGAGTACCTTGAAAAATTCCGCTTCTGTTTTTGGCGGCTGCAGATTCAAATCCTTGAAAATCTTTTGGTTGTATAGGAAGCCGTGAATCACCGAGGCAATCGGCATGCAGAATGTGTCCTTGCCGTCATCCGTCTGCCATGCCGTCTTGCTGGAGGCAGGGAAGTGTTCCATGCCCGGCTTGCCATCGAGTTTTTCCAGGTTCCCTCTCTTGTACAGCGACAGCGAGACGTCGAACGGACGGCAGGCAATCAGGTCGCCGGCAGTGCCGCCAGCCAGGCGTGCGCTCAGGCTGGAATCGTATTCGGTCGGCGCAGTTGGCGAAAATTTGACTTCGATGCCAGGATTTTTTTTCTGGAAAGCCGGGATCAATACCGTTTCCCACAAGGTCTTGTCGTCCACGCGCCAGCTTTCGATCGTCAGGCTGCCTGCCTGGGCGGTGCCGACGGTCGCCAGAGCGATCAGGGCTGCATTGCGGATAGTACGAATTCGGTTGACCGTGTGCATCGAAGTCTCCTTTGGGATTTTTATAGATTAGAGGTGAGCAGCTTGCCGCAGGGGCTTGAACGAAGCCCGTCAAGTTGCTGCCAGCAGACATTAGCTAAAGTGGACCCATCTGTCCAGACAAATATCTGCATAGTTTAAGAAGCACTTCCTGCCTCCAATACAGCTGCGCGGCGCTGTCCCGGTTTTTCTGTTGCTCTTGGTGTTGCTGTTGATCTTGCCGT
>NZ_JBIIVN010000023.1:0-22347 GCF_044339385.1 Collimonas sp.
TCAGAACCTTGGCAGTGATCTCTTGACCAACTGTCAGCACTTCCGATGGGTGACGCACACGACGCCATGCCAGATCGGTGATGTGCAACAGGCCGTCGATGCCGCCCAGATCCACGAACGCGCCGTAGTCGGTGATGTTCTTGACCACGCCGGTCACGATGGTGCCTTCTTTCAGGGTTTCCATCAGCTTTTGGCGCTCTTCGCCCATCGATGCTTCGATAACGGCACGACGCGACAACACAACGTTGTTACGCTTGCGATCGAGCTTGATGACCTTGAATTCCATGGTCTTGCCTTCGAACGGCGTAGTGTCCTTGACCGGACGAGTGTCGACCAGCGAACCCGGCAGGAATGCGCGGATGCCGTTGGTCAGAACGGTCAGACCGCCCTTTACCTTGCCATTGACAGTACCGGTAACGATCTCGCCGGACTCCATCGCTTTTTCCAGCGAGAGCCACGATGCCAGACGCTTGGCCTTGTCACGCGACAGGATGGTGTCGCCGAAACCGTTTTCCAGCGATTCGATCGCGACGGAGATGAAATCGCCGACGGCCACTTCGAGTTCGCCGTTGTCATTTTTAAATTCTTCGATTGGAATGAAGGCTTCGGACTTGAGGCCGGCATTGACGATAACGAAGTTATGGTCAAGGCGTACGACTTCAGCAGAAATCACTTCACCAGAACGCATGTCTTGACGTGACAGCGATTCTTCAAACAGCGCGGCGAATTCATCGGCACCGGCAGATACAGGGAACAGAACAGTGATGGACATAGTTTTGACTAGTTGACAGTATTGCCGCGCAATGCAACTACTCAGGCAGAGGCGGTCAATATTGGGTTAGGTTTTTCAACGCTCGATCAGACTTTGCGTCAGATCGAACACCAAGGTACTGCAAAAAACAATGCGTTTAACCCCGCATGAGGTCAAACGCCTGGCACAATTGCGTAAAAAAATTGCTTGGAACAACTTCTACTCAGATCTGCCTGGTGGCAGCGTACCAACCGAGCACCTGTTCCACAGCCTCGTCGGCCGTCATCTCAGAAGTATCCAGCAAATACGCCCCTCCAGCAGCCCTCAACGGGGCAGAGCTGCGATTGATGTCGCGCGCATCACGTTCCATCAAATCTTTTAAGAGGTGTTGCATAATAGCAGAAACCCCCTTTTCAATCAATTGCTTATAGCGACGTTGCGCCCTGGCCTCAACGCTTGCGGTTAAAAACACCTTCAAGCCAGCGTGCGGGAAAATCACGGTCCCCATGTCGCGCCCATCAGCGACCAGCCCGGGATGCTGACGAAAACTCAGTTGCAGGCCGTACAAGGCTTGCCTGACCGTTGGTATAGCAGCAATTTTTGAGGCTAGATTGCCGACCTCTTCGGCCCGGATATCGTTCGATACATCTTCGCTTGCCAGGAAAATATGCGCACCGCTGAAATGGCAATGCAAGTGCTGGGCCGCCTTGGCCAGCGCATGTTCGTCATCCAGCGCAATATTGCGGCGCAGCACGGACAATGCCGTCAGTCGGTACAAAGCGCCGGAGTCGAGATAATGAAAACCGAGATGCTGCGCGACCTTTTGCGCAACTGTACCCTTGCCGGATGCCGTTGGACCGTCGATGGTGATGACAGGAATGTGGGTGTTGGACATAGGAATATTCGGTGGTAATTGAAAAATGAAAGCAATATTTTTTCGTTAAAATTTATTGATATGTGTTTATTTATATCCACTCATATCTATTTATGGGTCGGACAAAGGCGCGAAAATGGCTTGTAAATCGTCTTGCGTCAATCCGACATTGCGAGTCTCGTCCAACGGCGATAGCATCGCTTGCGCCAGATCGGCCTTTCTCTGCTGCAACAACTGGATACTCCCCTCCACCGTTCCCTTGGCAATCAGCTTGTAGACAAACACCGGCTTGTCCTGGCCGATGCGCCAGGCGCGATCGGTAGCCTGGCTTTCTGCCGCCGGATTCCATCAGGGATCGTAATGGATCACGGTGTCGGCAGCCGTCAGATTGAGTCCGACGCCGCCGGCTTTCAGGCTGATCAGGAATACCGGCACCGCCCCCTCCTGGAACATCCGCACCGGTTCGGCCCGATCCTGCGTGGCGCCGGTCAGCAACGCATAACCGATATCGCGTTGATCCAGTTCCTCAGCAATCAGGCTCAGCATACTGGTGAACTGCGAGAACACCAGGATACGGCGACCTTCCTGCCGCAACTCATCGAGCATCTCCAGCAACTCCGCCAGTTTGGCTGACGGCGTATCTGGCGGTGCCGCCATGACGTCGTCCAATATGACGTCGCCCAATAAATCGCTCTTGATCAGACGCGGATCGCAGCATGCCTGACGCAACTTCAACAACGCTTCCAGAATCACGATATAGCTGCGCGCGACGCCTTTTTTTGCTACCTCTTCACGCACCTTTTTGTCCATCACCAGGCGCACATTTTCATACAGGTCGCGCTGTGCACCGGTCAAGGTCACGCTACGTATCATCTCAGTCTTCGGCGGCAATTCTGTGGCGACCTTGTCCTTGGTTCGACGCAGCATGAAGGGTTTGATGCGTTGCCCCAACAGCGCGCGCCGGTTGGCGTCACCCTGCTTTTCGATCGGATGACGGAAATCGCGATTGAAACTTTTCTCGTCACCCAACAAACCCGGCAACAGAAAATGAAATTGCGCCCACAGTTCCCCCAAATGGTTTTCCACCGGCGTGCCGGTCAGGCAAAGCCGGTGTCGTGTATTGAGCAAGGACACGCTCTGCGCGACTTTGGAGCGCGGGTTCTTGATGTAGTGCGCTTCATCCAGGATCAACAGATGAAATGCATGCTCAAGCCAGCGCTGTTCGTCGCGCGGCAGCAGCGCATAGGTGGTCAGCACCAGATCATACTCACCGATCTGTTCAAACTGTTCCAGCCGCTGCTTGCCCTGCAATACCAACACCCGCAGATCTGGGGCGAAGCGTGCCGCCTCCTGCTGCCAGTTATCCATCAGGCTGGTCGGCGCAATCACCAGCGCCGGCGAGGTCAAGCGCCCACCCTGCTTTTCGAGCAATATGTGGGCAAGCGTTTGCACCGTTTTGCCCAGCCCCATATCGTCAGCGAGGATGCCGGCCAAGTCGTATTCGCGCAGGAATTGCATCCACGCGACCCCTTCCAACTGATAGTCGCGCAATGTCGCCTGCAGACCTGGTGGCGCTGTAATCTTCCGGATTCCACCGAAGGTGCTGAGTCTCTGCCCCATGCTACGCAAGCGGTCGCCGCCGATCCAGCGCAGTTTGGCGCCAGTATCGAGCTCCGCCAGGCGCGCCGCATCAAGCGTTGACAAACGTACCGGCCCCTCCGCTTTCTCAGCGAAATACAATTCGCCCAGCGTGTTCAGAATTGGCTTGATACGCCCCCAAGGCATGGCGACATGCACGCCATCGGCCAGCCGCACCAGTAATTCCTCGGTATCGTCGCGTTGCGCCAGCGCGCGCGGATCGAAATCCTGCGGCGCCCGCCGGATCAAATCGACCAGCAACGGCAGCAACGGCACGCGCTGGTGGTTGACCACAATGCCGAGTTCGAGCTCGAAAGATGTGCTGGCTGCCTGCCGGTCGCCCTCGTGGCTTTCGCCGATTTCGGCATACCAGTCTTCTACCTCGGCAACATCGAAACGGTATTCGGCGCGCTTGTCGATCTGCCAGCCTTGCTCGACTAAGCGCGGCAATCCGTCTCTCGCAAAACGTAGCCAGGCCGCTTGATCCGGCAGCATGAACATGCCGGGCATCATTGCCAGCGGGTGCTGACTGCCTTGCAGCGGCAGCATGCCGAGCTCAAGCAGAGACTGCCTGAAGCCCTCTTCGAGAGCCTGGTCGCGCACGATTTGTTCGATGCCGGCCGGCGTGCTGCGGCTTACCGTAGGCGCGAACAACACCGATACCAGTTCGCCGTCATAACGAAAATGCAGTTCAGCAAAATCCTGCATCGCAGGATTGCTGATGTTCGGCAAATTCCCCAGAACCAGCAAGGGCCGCGGCGCAATATGCTCGCGGATTATTTGTGGCGTTTGTGGTGGAAACGGAATTACTTCGCTCAACCCCTGCGCCAGCAATTGCTGCGCCACAGCTAAACAATCGTGGGAATCGAGCAGCGGTGCCTGAATCACCAAATCGTTAAGTGCCTTGCTGTAAATCCTGGTATCACGCTGCGAAAGTTGTAGCTCACCACATGACAGGTTGTCGATATACCAGGGCGGCTCTGTTGGCAGCAGGTAATCGATATTCTTGCGAACCGGCGTCTGATTCGGCATCGATGTATCGCTCGGCTCAGCTTCAAATTGCCAGCCGAGTTGCAGCTTGTCGCTGCCGACATCGCGGCCATCATCACGATCCGGGCGCACCGCCTCATACCAGGCCAGGCTGGCGCGGCGCGTGGCGGCCAGCTGCAGCGGATAGGCAGTACCTTTCGATAAATCGGCCAGTGAATTCGCCCATAGCACACGCTGTTGCTGCAACAGCGACAGCAATAACTGCGCGCCGAGTTTTCCGCTCAATTCGCAAGCCGCGTGCTGCGCGTGATTGCCGTCGTTCTGCGCCACGAACAAGCCGATCAGATCGCGATCTTCAGCACGCAGCAATACCGACGGATCAGCCAGCAAACGTGGCACATCGGTTATCGGCTGCGCGGCAGAAAACTGGCCGTTAGGGCGTTGCAGGGCCTTACACAAATGCAGCACCGCCTTCTTGCCGTTGTAGGCGGAAGACAGCACGAATACAACATGATGCGTCGCGACTTTCTGGCGCAGCCCAGGCTGCTGCGGCAACGCTCCGGTACCGGCTCCAGCTATTTCGCTTTCGACTCGTCCCAGCCATGCTTCCATCGGCCGTGCAAGTGTCGATTTAAGTTCCGGCGTGGCCAATGGCTTCGCCAACACTGGCGCGCTTAGCGCTACCAACGCCTGATCGTGCGTCGAATCCGGTTGCCATTGCAGCTTGCCGCCGCGACCGTGTCGTTGCAGAAATTCGATCAACGCCGCCGCCACATGCTTGCAGTGGTTGCCGACCGGGCAGGAACATGCACTCTCGATATCCGGCGCATCGTCAAACGTCGACAAGATAATCTCTTGGCGATAGACGTTGCTGCCACTGCCCTGGACGACAGCATTAATGACATCGCCATCCTGTTTCAGCGCAAGCACCCGGCGCTGCAGCACGTACTCCTGAGCGCGATCGTAGGTTACCGGGCGAAACAGATCGCGCACATCGTCAAGTGTCAAATTCATGCGCGGTCTGCCAAGTTACAAAAGTGTCTGCTCGGCGATTTGCGCGAACACACTGAAATAATCAGGGAAAGTCTTGGCAACGCATTTCGGATCGTTGATGCGCACAGTGGTGCCGCGCCGCGCCGCGCCGTCGAGAGCGGCTAACGAAAAACACATGGCCATCCGATGATCGTCATAAGTATCGATGGTGGCTGGCCGCAATTGCAGCGGCGGCGTCACGCGCAGGTAATCGCTACCCTCTTCAATCAGCGCGCCCAATTTACGCAACTCGGTCGCCATTGCACTGAGGCGATCGGTTTCCTTGACGCGCCAGCTGGCGATATTGCGCAAGGTGCTTGGGCCGTCCGCGTAAAGCGCAGCCACCGCAATCGTCATGGCTGCATCGGGGATGTGATTGAAATCGGCATCGATGGCTTTCAACACACCGTTCGAGGACGACTCGATCCAGTTGTCGCCCATGGTTATCCTGGCCCCCATCCGTTGCAACGCATCGACAAAACGTACATCACCCTGAATGCTATCCTTGCCGACGCCTTCGACCCGCATTGGGCCGCCGGCAATTGCGCCTGCCGCCAGAAAATAGGAGGCTGAAGAAGCATCACCCTCGACGTGAATACTCTGCGGGCTTTGATACCGCTGGCCTGCCGCGACGGTAAATGATTGCCAACCGTCGCGTTCCACGGCCACGCCAAAACGGCGCATGAGATTGAGCGTGATTTCAATGTAAGGCTTGGAAATTAGTTCACCGACCACCTCGACCGTCACTGCTTCATGCCTGGCCATCAACGGCGCGGCCATCAGCAGCGCGGTCAGGAACTGGCTCGAGACGTTGCCGCGCACCTGCATCCGCTGCGCCCGCAACTGCCCGCGCTGAATGTGCAAGGGTGGATAGCCGGCCACACCTGTGTAGGAGATCCGGGTGCCGACTGCATTCAAGGCATCGACCAGATCGCCGATCGGCCGCTCGTGCATGCGCGCTACGCCATGCAATGTGTAATCGCCGCCGATAGCCGCCAAGGCCGCCGTCAGCGGGCGGATAGCAGTGCCGGCATTGCCCATGAACAGATCTGCCTGGCGCACCGGAAAACTGCCATTGCAGCCCTGTACGAGATAGGTTTGCGATCCCTCTTGCTGTTCCCAGACAACGCCCAACTGCTTGAGCGCCATCAGCATCACTAGCGTATCGTCCGATGCCAGCAAATCGTGAATCTGCGTGGTGCCGTTAGCCAGTGCCGCCAACAGCAAGGTGCGATTGGAAATGCTCTTGGAACCGGGCAGCCGGACCGTGCCACGCACCTGCGCCACCGGATGCAGATCCAGATGTTCGGGATAGTGCTGTGTTCGTTGGGTACTCATCAATCGCCACCTTCCTTGTTCTATTGTTCGGCCGTCTCAATGGCGCTGATCCAGCCATGCCTGGCCCGCTGAGCATTGCTGTAGATGGCCTCGATGGCCGCACCATCGGCGGCCGCCAGCAAAGCCCGCAACCGGGTTAATTGCTCCAGATAAGCGTCCAACTCGCTCAGCAAAGCGCTCTGATTAGCCAAAGAAATATCACGCCACATTTCCGGCGAAGAGCCGGCGATACGGGTAAAGTCACGGAAACCACCACCCGCATATTGGAAAAGATCAGCCGCGTGCGGCTTGTTTGCGATGTCGTCCACCAACGCATAGGCCAACACATGCGGCAAATGGCTGACCGCCGCAAAAATGGCATCGTGCTGCTGCGCTGATAAGCGATGAATGGAGGCGCCACATTGCTGCCACGCGCTGGCCACCGTGGCGATATCCTGTTCGGCATTTTCCGGTAACGGCGTCAACACCGTTTTCTTGCCGACATACAGATCGGCCAGCGCTGCTTCGGGGCCGTTTTGTTCGCGTCCGGCGATTGGATGGCCGGGCACGAATTGCGCGCTCTTACCGCCCAATGCAGCCCTTGCCGCCGCCACCACATCGGACTTGGTACTGCCCGCGTCGGTAACGATAGTCCCGGCTTGCAGATGCGGGGCGATGCTGGTGAGAATGGCTGCGGTCTGCGCCACCGGCGCCGCGATCAGGATCAGGTCGGCGCCGCCGACGGCATCCGCAACTGAAGCGGCGGCGACATCGATGATGCCCAGTTGGCGCGCACGTTCCAGCGTCGCGGCATGGCGACCGACGCCGACTATTTGCTCCGCTGCGCCGGCCTTCTTCAAGGCCAGTGCAAAAGATCCGCCGATCAAACCCACACCGAATATTGCGATTTTCTTGAACACGACTGTCGCCTGTTGCGTTTGCGTTAATAAAAAATAAAAATTGAAACCGGGTTATTGTCCTAGCAAACGGACAAACGGACAAACGGACCAACGGACAACCCGATCAAGTTGACCGATTGGGTCAAGCTAACAATGTCTTCAATGCGTCGATGAACGCCGTATTTTCATTCGGCAAGCCGATGGTGACACGCAGCCATTGCGGCAAACCGTAGTTGCCGACCGGGCGCACGATGATGCCTTGCTTCAGCAACGCCAGATTGACCCGCGCGCCAGCGTTATCATCGTCGCCAACCTTGACCAGCACGAAATTGCCGTACGAGGGCACATAGTTGAGACCCAGTTCCTCGAACGCCTGTGTCAATTGGTGATAACCGTCACGATTCAACTGCGCGCTACGTTGCAAGAACGCGCTATCGTTCAATGCCGCAACCGCAGCGGCTTGTGCCAGCGAGTTGACATTGAAAGGCTGGCGGATCCGATTCAACAAATCGGTGATGACCGGTTGCGCAATCCCAAAGCCAATGCGCAAACCCGCCAGTCCGTAAGCTTTCGACATGGTGCGCGACACCAGCAGGTTCAGATACTTGCGGACCCAGACAATCGATTCATACTGCAATTCCGGCGGCAGGTATTCGTTGTAGGCTTCGTCCAGCACCACCACGGTTTGCGCCGGCACGCGCGCCAGGAACGCCTCGATGTCGGCGGCAGGAATGAAAGTACCGGTCGGGTTGTTAGGATTGGCGATGAAGATGAGCTTGGTGTCTGAGGTAATGGCGTTGGCCATCACATCCAGATCATGGCCAAATTCCTTGGCCTTGACCACGATTGCCCGCGCGCCGACGGCCTGCGTCGCCAGTGCGTACACCAGGAAAGAATATTGCGCATACATGGTGGCCTGGCCCGCCTGCACGAAAGCGTGCGTGGCCAATTCGAGAATGTCGTTGCTGCCGTTGCCCAGGGTGATCCAGTCGGCCGGCACATCGTACTTGGCAGTGATCGCTGCTTTCAGATCGAAACCGTTGGCATCCGGATAGCGGCCAATATCGGCTACCGCCTGCTGCATCGCCAGACGTGCCGATTCCGGCATGCCGAGCGGATTTTCGTTGGACGCCAGTTTGACAATCCTGGCTTCGTCGAGACCGAACTCGCGGGCGACTTCGGCAATCGGCTTACCGCCCTGATACGGGGCGATGGCGCGCACATACTCTGGACCTAATTGAATTGACATTGTCTGCTTTCGCAACGAAAGATTGAAAGATTGAAAGATTGAAGGAATAAAAATTGGGTCCGGCCGGATCAAAAACTGCGTGGGTACGAGCCCAGTAACTTGTAGAACGCCGCATTCTGTTTCAGCTCAGCCAGCGCCTTGACCACCTTGTCGTCATCCGCATGGCCTTCGATGTCGACATAAAAATAATATTCCCAGGCACCCATGCGCGCCGGCCGCGACTCAAAACGCGTCATAGATACGCCATGTTTAGCGAGCGGTGCCAGCAGGCTGTAGACCGCACCCGCCTTGTTCGCCACCGATAGCACCAGAGAGGTCTGGTCCTTGCCGCTGGCTGCCGTTTGCAGGCGTCCGATCACGGCAAAACGGGTGCGGTTGTGCGGATCATCCTGAATGTGAGCGCTGACAATCTGCAAGCCATATTTTTCTGCTGCGATCTCACCGGCAATCGCCGCCAGCGTCGGATCCTCACTCGCCATACGCGCCGCTTCAGCGTTGGAGGCCACCGCCTGCCGTTCCAGCAACGGATAATGCTGATTGAGCCAGGCGTTGCATTGCGCCAGCGCCTGCGAATGCGCACAAATGCGAGCCGCCGTATTCATCGAGCCATCTTTGCTCATCAAGCTGTGATGCACAGGGATCGATACTTCGCCACTAATGCTGAGTGTAGTTTGCAGCAGCAAATCGAGAGTGCGATTGATCACGCCCTCGGACGAGTTCTCGATCGGTACCACACCGAAATCTGCGGTGCCGGCTTCGGCCGCGCGAAATACTTCATCAATCGACACGCAAGCGAGGCTCTCCACCGCATGACCGAACTGCTGGTAGACCGCCTGCTCGCTGAAGGTTCCGGCAGGGCCAAGATAGGCCACCGTAACGCGTTTTTCCAACGCACGGCAAGCCGACATGACTTCACGGAAAATGGTCTGAACGTCGCCGCCCTGCAACGGCCCGGGATTGCGCTCGGCAACCTTGAGCAATACCTGCGCTTCGCGCTCGGGACGGAACACCGGGGCATTGGTCTCGGCCTTCATATGGCCAACCTCTTGCGCGATTTGCGCACGACGGTTAAGTAAGACCAGGATTTCCGCATCAATGGCATCAATCTGTTGACGCAACGGCAGGAGTTTATCTTCGCTCATGATGACTGTATTTCTATCTGTGATTCTATCTGTAGTTCTGTTGTCAGGTAAAAGCGGCAAGCGCCGACAACGAGAATGACTATGCGAATTCTTTAGCCGCGATGCCTCTCAAACTCTTTCAGGTAGTCGACCAGCGCCTGCACGCCTTCAAGCGGCATCGCGTTGTAAATCGATGCGCGCATGCCACCCACCGACTTGTGCCCCTTCAACTGCAACAAGCCGCGCTCCTTGGCGCCGGCCAGAAAAGCTTCGTTCAACACCTCATCGGCCAGGAAGAACGGTACGTTCATGCGTGAACGACAATTGCTGGCGATCTTGGTGCGATAAAAATCGGTGGAATCCAGATACGCGCAAAGCAATGCCGCCTTGGCGATATTGCGCTGCTCCATCGCGGCAACCCCGCCCTGCTTCTTGATCCACTGGAACACCAGCCCGGCGATGTAGATCGCATAGGTCGGCGGCGTGTTGTACATCGAATCGTTGTCAGCAACAATTTTCCAGTTGAATGCCGAGGGGCAGGCCGGCAACGCATGCCCCAGCAGATCTTCGCGCACCAACACCAGCGTCAGACCGGCAGGACCGATATTCTTTTGTGCGCCGCCGTAAATCACGCCATATTGGGAGACATCGACCACGCGCGACAGAATGTGCGAGGACATGTCGGCCACCAGCGGTGCATTGTTGGTCTCGGCCGCGATATCGGGGGTGAATTGATACTCGACGCCGTCGATCGTTTCATTAGTGCAGATATGCACATAGGCCGGGTCTTTCGACAATTGCCAGTTGTCGCGCGCCGGAATGCAAGAAAACTGCTTATCTTCTGACGACGCGGCGACGTTGACATTGCCGTAACGCTTGGCTTCCTTGAGCGACTTGGTCGACCAGGAGCCGGTATTGATGTAATCAGCGCTTGCAGGCTGCTCCTTGCGGCCCATCAGGTTCAACGGCACGATCGCATTTTCGGCAATCGCACCGCCTTGCATAAACAGCAGTTTGTAATTTGACGGCACTGCAAACAACTCGATGAAGTCCTGCTGCGCAGCCGCCAGGATCGACATAAACTCCTTGCCGCGATGACTCATTTCCATCACCGACATGCCGCTGCCATGCCAATCCAGCATCTCGGCCGCAGCCTGCTGCAACACTTCTTTCGGTAATACGGCGGGGCCGGCGGAAAAATTATAGATAGGCATGATGAATATTGTCAGATGAAAACAGAGAATGACGACGAACCAACAGATGGCGTTACCGGAAGGTCAAAGAAGAACATGAAAGCTAAGGTGCAACAATTGCCGTCAATCCAGCCAATGAGAACATCCGTGCTGAGCTTGACATGTATCTCTGCGTTGGCGGGGACGACATAGCGCATGTTCTATCAAAACAGTAACCAAAACTACCTAACCGCAATCTGCGCTCCGGATAATGCGCACCCCGGTTGCCAGCCAGGATGCGGCAGTCTCTTTCTTTATTTACTCAACGACCGGCTCAGCTCCGCCTGCTTCGCCGGTGCCAGCATCGACACTAGCATCGGCCTCAACGTCGGACTCTACCACCCGCTGTAAACCGCTCAGCTTGGTGCTGTCTTCCACCGCGATCAGCGTCACGCCCTGCGTCGCCCGGCCCATTTCACGAATTTCTGCGACACGGGTGCGTATCAGGACACCGCCGGTGGTGATCAGGATAATTTCATCACTCGCATCAACCAATGTTGCGGCGACTACCTTGCCGTTACGCTCGCTGGTCTGAATCGCAATCATGCCCTTGGTACCGCGACCATGGCGAGTGTACTCGGTGATAGGAGTACGTTTTCCGAAGCCGTTTTCGGTTGCCGTCAATACCGATTGCTGTTCGTTTTCGGCGACCAGCAAGGCAATAACCTGCTGCCCTTCTTCCAGATTCATGCCACGCACACCGCGCGCGGTGCGCCCCATCGGGCGTACATCGTTTTCATCGAAGCGCACCGCCTTGCCAGAGTCGGAGAACAACATCACATCGTGCCGGCCATCTGTCAGCGCTGCGCCGATCAGGAAATCGCCCTCATCCAGATCAACCGCGATAATGCCAGCCTTGCGCGGATTGCTGAAGTCGGACAACGGCGTTTTCTTGACGGTGCCGAGGCTGGTCGACATGAACACGTAGCGGTCTTCAGGGAAGCTGCAGTTATCGCCAGACAAGGGCAGTACGACGGTAATTTTCTCGCCATCCTGCAGCGGGAACATGTTGACGATCGGCTTGCCGCGCGAGTTGCGCGAACCTTGCGGTACTTCCCATATCTTCAGCCAGTACAGACGGCCGCGATTACTGAAGCACAAAATATAATCATGGGTATTGCCGACGAACAGTTGATCGATCCAGTCGTCGTCCTTGGTCGCCATAGCTTGCTTGCCACGGCCACCGCGTTTTTGTGCGCGGTATTCGGAAACCGGCTGCGCTTTCATGTAGCCGGTGTGCGATAACGTCACCACCATGTCCTGCGGGGTGATCAAGTCCTCGGTACCGAGATCGGTAGGATTGTGTTCGATTTGCGAACGACGTACATCCTTATTGCCGATGCCGTATTCGTTCTTGGCCGCAGTCATTTCATCAGTGATGATGACGGTGACGCGCTCCGGCTTGGCCAGGATATCGAGCAAGTCAGCGATCTGCGCCATCACATCTTTGTACTCATTGACGATCTTGTCCTGCTCCAGACCGGTCAAACGCTGCAAGCGCATCTGCAAGATTTCCTGCGCCTGATCGTCGGACAGCTTGTACAAGCCATCGGCTTGAATACCGTAATGCTTCGGCAGGTTTTCCGGACGGAACGATTCGATGCCACCAAGGTTTTCCTCGCCAGTACGGGCCAGCATTTCGCGCACCATCGATGAATCCCAGGCACGCGCCATCAGTTCGGATTTCGCCACAGGCGGCGTTGGTGCGGCCTTGATCAGCGCAATGAAATCATCGATATTCGCCAGTGCCACTGCCAAACCTTCCAACACATGTCCGCGTTCGCGCGCCTTGCGCAGTTCGAACACGGTGCGGCGCGTCACGACTTCGCGGCGATGCGACAGGAAACATTCCAGCATCTGCTTCAGGTTCAGCAGCTTCGGCTGACCATCCACCAACGCCACCATGTTCATGCCGAACGTGTCTTGCAACTGTGTCTGTTTGTACAGATTGTTGAGCACCACCTCGGCTACTTCACCGCGCTTGAGCTCGATCACCACGCGCATGCCGGACTTGTCCGACTCATCGCGCAGATCCGAAATGCCTTCCAGCTTCTTGTCACGCACCAGCTCGGCGATACGCTCCAACAAGGCCTTCTTGTTAACCTGATACGGCAACTCGTCAATGATGATCGCGGTGCGCCCGTCACGACCGAACTCTTCGAAGTGAGTCTTGGCACGCATGACCACGCGGCCGCGGCCGGTGCGATAACCGTCACGTACGCCGGAGACGCCATAGATGATGCCGGCGGTCGGAAAATCCGGTGCCGGGATGATTTCAATGAGCTCATCAATCGCGCATTCCGGATTACGCAGCACATGCAGTGCGCCGTCGATCACCTCGGTCAGATTGTGTGGCGGTATATTGGTCGCCATACCGACAGCAATACCCGAGGAACCGTTGATCAGCAGGTTCGGAATGCGGGTCGGCAACACCGACGGTTCCTTTTCCTTGCCGTCGTAGTTTGGCACGAAATCGACGGTTTCTTTGTCCAGATCAGCCAGCAACTCGCCCGCGATCTTGTCAAGGCGGCACTCGGTGTAACGCATCGCCGCAGCGCCGTCGCCGTCGATAGAGCCGAAATTGCCCTGACCATCCACTAGCATGTAGCGCAACGAGAACGGCTGGGCCATCCGCACCAGCGTGTCGTAAATCGACGCGTCGCCGTGAGGATGGTATTTACCCATCGTCTCACCAACCACGCGCGCGCATTTGACGAAGGGGCGGTTCCATACATTGTTCATTTCATGCATGGCGAACAAGACCCGGCGATGCACCGGCTTGAGGCCGTCGCGAACATCCGGCAGCGCACGGCCGACGATCACGCTCATTGCGTAATCGAGATAGCTCTTGCGCATTTCTTCTTCGAGGGAAATCGGGATTGTTTCTTTAGCGAATTGATCCATTAGCGAGTCGGCGAGTCTTTACTTGGGTTGATCGATCACAGATATATTAATACGGCTATTTGCATAATAAAAAACCAGGCAGCTGAACACAGCCAGCGGCCCTTGCACAAACAGCCAGACCGATATTCGGAGCTAAAAAAACGGCATAAAGCCGGCCTCTGCTCAGAACGACGGTAGTTGGGCGCATGATTTTAGCACGCGGGGGCTGCGCTTCTGGCTTTTCAGGCAGGCAGCGCACCGCATACCTGCGGCGGGAAACGCTATACGCCAAAAAATATGTTTAAATGCCGCCCTGCCAGGCAATCAGGCTCTTTTGCCAGCGCCTAGCCGCCACTTCTCTCAGGAAACAATATGCGTCATAAAATTGCACTGAGCCTGCTCCTTGGCTCTGCTCTCGGCCTCGCCGCCAACACAAGCTTTGCCCAAACTACCGATATCCGAGCAACAACCGAAAAAAATGCCTACCTGCACGATGGTCGCGGACCGATCGTACGCAGCCAGGATGGCTTGTGCTGGCGCTCCGGTTTTTGGGAGCAAGATGACGCGATGACCGGCTGCGACGGCGCACTGGTACCGCCGGTGATGAAAGCAATTGCGCCAGATCTCGCGGAAAACCCATTAATTGCAAATAAAGAACCGGCCCTTTCTAAGGCAATCGTTCCGCAATGCAATATCACTTTGTCGAGTGACCAGACCTTTAACTTCGGTAAGGCAACCCTGACCGCTATTGCCAAAAAGCACATCGAACAAGAAGTGATTGGCAAACTGACAATCTGCAACAGCACCGGGATAATCATAGTGACCGGCTATACGGACCGTATTGGCTCGGCGAAATATAACCAACGGTTATCAAAACAACGCGCCACCAGCGTTGCTGCATATTTGAAAAGCAAAGGTGTCGGCAATCGGATGGATATCGTCGGTGCCGGCGACGCGCAACCGGTTTCCAAGTGCAGCCCGACACTTAGCCATAAACAGCTTATCGATTGCCTCAGCCCGGACCGCAGAGTCGTAATAAAAATGCAAACAGATTAAAATAATTTCGATATTTTTCTTATAGCAATGTAAGATGTTGCCGGCAGAGATGTTTTCATAATGTTATGTTGTATGAAGACAACGAAGCGGGCAAAACGTATGCTGGATCATTTGGCATCCTTCGCTAGCGATAGCAGCCTGTGGCAGAATGGTGGTCAAGTTCATTGCGTGTGGTCAATCCCTCACGTAACGGCCTGAACCACGTGGTACTATCCAATTTTTGATGTCGTATATTAGTTGCGCAGTTAATCTGCGGATATCTCAACCGAGAGGAGAAACATGAATAAATTAGTAAAACTCGTCTTCGCTGCGTCCGCAGTCGTCGCACTCTCTGCCTCTGCGCAGGAAATCAAAGATATCCAGGCACCTACCCCAAACAGCGCCTACGTTCAAAGCTCAAACGGTATCGTAGCACGTGACCCGTACGGTCTGTGCTGGCACACCGGCTACTGGACACCAGCTGACTCGGTTCCAGGTTGCGACGGCGAAATTGCCCAAGCTGCACCGGTTCCAGTTGCACCAACTCCAGCGCCAGTAGCGCCACCGCCACCGCCACCGGTATCGCAAAAGGTAACTTTTGCTGCTGATGCATTCTTTGACTTCGACAAAGCTGTCCTGAAGCCAGAAGGCAAAGCAAAACTGGATGACCTGACATCGAAACTGGGCGCAATCAACCTGGAAGTCATCATCGCTGTTGGTCACACTGACTCGATCGGTTCCGTTGCTTACAACCGAAAACTGTCGGTTCGTCGCGCTGAAGCTGTTAAGGCATACCTGGTACACAAGGGTGTCGAAGCTAAACGTGTCTACACCGAAGGTAAAGGCAAATCGCAACCAGTCGCTGACAACAAGACAGCTGCTGGCCGCGCTAAAAACCGTCGCGTTGAAATCGAAGTTGTTGGTACACGTACCAACTAATCGATTCAAACTCGATCAGAACCCCGCCTAGGCGGGGTTTTTTTTGTCTGTACAAGATTGAACGTTCCGAGGGCCGTATCGGCCATCAGGCATAACGCTTTCCTGCACAACAAGGTCGCAAAGCAAGCGCTGCCCTCGCAGACTTTGTTCGTTTTTTAATCGGGTTTGAAACCGCAAAACCTGACTTTCCAGCTATGATTCGTCTTATGAACGCAGACCCCTCAGAACTCAAGAAATTCAGCGATCTGGCTCACCATTGGTGGGACCCTGAGTCGGAATTCCGCCCGTTGCACGAAATCAACCCGCTACGCCTTGAATGGATCAATTCGCGCGCCTCGCTCGCCGGCAAAAACGTTGTCGACGTAGGTTGCGGCGGCGGCATCCTGGCTGAATCAATGGCCAGGAAGGGAGTCAAGGTAACCGGCATTGACCTGTCGGACAAGGCATTGAAGGTTGCCGACCTGCATAGTCTGGAATCCGGGATCGAAGTTCGCTATGAGAAAATCGCAGCGGAAGACCTGGCGCAGCGCGAAGCGGCGCAATTCGATGTCGTCACATGCATGGAAATGCTGGAGCATGTGCCAAATCCGGCATCGATCGTGCGCGCTTGCGCAACACTGGTCAAACCCGGCGGCCAAGTCTTCTTTTCGACCCTGAACCGCAATCCAAAAGCATATCTGCAGGCAGTCATCGGTGCCGAATACCTGTTGCGCATGCTACCCAAAGGTACGCACGATTATGCCAAGTTCATCACGCCGGCCGAACTGGCGCAATTTGCGCGTAACGCCGGGCTGACGATCGATACGTTGCGCGGCATGAGCTACAACCCGCTCACCCGCATCTATTCGCTTAACCAGGATACTGCAGTCAACTATCTGATGGCATGCACCAGGCCGGCCTAGAATGCCAGCCTCTGACTATTGTTGCGGGCAAACTCATTGAGTCCATTGTGGCAATACAACTGGCCGGATTTATGAAACTGATTAGAAAGTGACTACGCCACGGCCTGCCACTTTCACTACCGAGGAACCTCCATGTCATTGCCAATCCCTCGCGTAATCCTGTTCGATCTCGACGGCACGCTTGCCGACACCGCTCCGGATCTGGCCGCCGCCATGAATCGCGTACGTAAAGATCGTGGACTTGAGGAGACGCCATACGAACAACTGCGCCCACATACCTCAGCCGGTGCGCGCGGCTTGATCGGCGCGGCCTTCGGCCTCAAACCTGGCGATCTCGGCTTTAATGAATTGCGGGATGGCTTTCTCGATCACTATGCCGCCGCACTAGCGGTCAACAGTACATTGTTTGACGGCATTCCGGCATTGTTGAGGGATTTGCGGGAACGCAATCTCGGCTGGGGCGTAGTGACCAACAAGGCAGCACGTTTCACCGATCCACTGGTGCGCCTGATCGGCCTGGGAGATGCCGACTGCGTCATCTCGGGCGACACCACCGCCCATCCCAAACCCCATCCGGAGCCGTTGCTGGAAGCGGCACGTCGCCTCAACGTGGCGCCCCACGAATGCTGGTATGTCGGCGACGACCTGCGCGACATCCAGGCCGGACAGGCCGCTGGTATGGCAACGATTGCCGCAGCCTGGGGTTATTGCGGCGCAACCGAACCGGGTTCCTGGGCCGCTGATGCATTGATCGATACGCCGATTCAACTGCTGGCGCTGCTACCGTAAATATTACGCGCTATTTATTACGTAAAATTAAGCAGTAGCATTACGCGCCATTAAATATTACGCGCCATTTAATGCGTAAAATTAAGCAGCAACATGACGCGCCATTCATAGCTTGGCACTCACCGGAGGACCAAGCATCACATGGACAAGCGCTAGCCTCAATTCGCCGCTTGTTGCAACGTTTTCTCGGATTCTGATAAATTAGCTGGCTAATGCTGTCTGGCGGTATCTTGTCGACATCCGTATTCATAAGGAATAAAAATGGCAAATATCCCTCGTCCCTCGTGGCTCCCTCGCGCCATGCGCTGGGCGGGCATTGCGGTTGCGGTGCTGCTTTTACTGGCGCTTATCAGTTGGTTCGCAGTCCCACCGGTCGTCAAACATTTGGCGGAACAACAGGCCGAAGCGCAAATAGGCCGCAAGGTCAGCATCGGCAAGATCAGCTTCAATCCGTTCACGATTACACTGATCGCGTCCGATATCACGCTGTATGAACCAGACCAGACAACGCCGGCATTCTCCAACAAGACATTGCTGCTCAACGCTTCGTCAGCCTCATTGTTGCGGCTGGCGCCGGTATTGGATGAAGCGAAGCTGGTCGGCCCGAACCTGCATATCGTGCGCACCAGCGCCGAAGGCATCGGCCGCTACAATTTCTCCGACGTCATCGACCGCATCCTGGCGATGCCCAAGAGCGACAAACCGGCGATGTTTTCGCTCTCCAATATCCAGCTGGAAAACGGCACCATCAAGTTCGACGACAAGGTCACCAATAAGCTGGTCGATATCGAAGCGCTGAACATCGGCCTGCCGTACGTGTCGAATTTTCCAAGCAAGGTCGACACCTTTGTCCAGCCGCATTTATCGGCCAAGATCAACGGCACACCGTTCGACCTGAAAGGCCGCAGCAAACCATTCGCCGGCAACCAGGAGAAGGCGCTGGCGATCGATATCGATCAGCTCGATGTCGCCAGTTTTGCGGCGTTTTCGCCAGTGGCGTTGCCGCTGAAAATCGACAGCACGAAACTCTCCACCAAACTCGACCTGCGTTTTGTGCGTAACCAGGACAAACCCGACATCGTGCTGTCCGGCGCGATCAACCTGGCGGACGTGGCGCTGGCCGACAAGAATGCCGCGCCGCTGCTAAAAGCGCAGGCGATCAATGCAAATATCCATCAACTCAATCTACTCGAGGGCAGCGCCGCACTGGATCGGATTGATATCCAGCAACCGGAAGTCTGGCTCAATTTGAATGCCGACGGCAGCCTCAATTGGGCTGCTCTGAGCACCCCGGCAGCCAAACAGGATATCGCCAAGGATGCGCCGGAAAAGCCTGCCAGCGCTGCCCCCGCAATGACGCTCGCCAAGCTGAGTATTCACAACGGCACGGTCAACTGGCTGGATGCCGCCAATGCATCGCCGGCGCTGAACCTGCAAGTCAAGAACCTCGCACTGGATGCCAGCCAACTGTCGATGGCGGCTAATGCCAAACCGGCCACCATCAAACTATCAAGCGGCAGCGATGGCAACCAGCATATTCAGTTCATCGGCCAAATCACTCCGGCCAAGGGTGAGGTCGCTGGCAAAGTCAGCATCGATGCCTTGTCGCTAGCACAGTACCAACCTTACGTTAATCGCTCGCTGGCGGCGCTGCTGTCGGGCCAGTTGTCGCTCAACACCTTGCTCGCCATCGGTGAAGGCCGGATTCAATTGCATCGGCTCGGGATAGACGTCAACGACCTCAAGGTGGCAGCCAAAGCGCAAGCCGGCGGCAGCATCGGCGTCAAGAAAATCAGCCTGGAAAATGCCAGCATCGATACCAAAGCCCATACCTTCAACGCCAATGCACTGCGCCTGGCAGGTATCCAGGGCGATATCAGGCGCGATGCCCAAGGCCGACTCAACCTCCAACAATTCGTTGCCGCCGGGGCGCCACCAAAGGTGACTGGCGGTGCCGCGCCTGCTAAGAAAGCGGCACCGGACTGGATTGCCAACATCAATCAGTTTGCGATCGCCGACAGTGCCATTGCCTATCTCGACGACACAGTAAAACCGGCGGTAAAGCTACGAGCCGACGACTTCAACCTGACCGCAGACAACGTCCCCAGCAAGCTCGACAAATCCATCAAGATCAGCCTGCGCAGCCAGATCAACAAGAGCGGCAAATTATCGGCTGACGGTAACATCGCCGCGCAAATGAAGTCGCTCGAACTAGCCATCGATGCGCAGAACCTGCCGGTGTCGGCTCTGCAGCCCTACTTCACCGATTATCTGAACGTGACGCTGACCTCTGGCCTCGCCAGCACCAAAGGCAAACTCAGGCTGGTACCGCCCAGCGGCCGTCAGGAACTCGTCACCGACTATGACGGCACGCTGCACCTGGCCAATTTCCGGGTACTCGACAAGGAAAGTTCTGCGGATTTCCTGAAGTGGAAACTGCTCGATGTCAGCGGCATCAACGCCAGCATTGGCAGCCCTCGGCAACACGTAACGCTTGGAAAAATCGCGCTCGACGATTTCTATGCCCGCATCATCTTGTCCGAATCGGCAAAGCTCAACCTGCAAGATATTGTCGTTTCAAAGAATGCGCCGCCCGGCGCACCGAAGCCATCCCTGACTTCCGCCGAGGCTGGCGAAGGCATGGGCCAAGGCACAAAAAAAATCACGAAATCTACCGCCGAAGGCAGCACCACCATCGCCCCTATCGCTGCCGCACCATCGAAAGAAAATGCGCCGGCAATCAAGATCGGCGAAGTCGTCATTAAAGGCGACAATATCAACTACACCGACAACTTCGTCAAACCGAACTTCACCGCCAACATGACTGGCATGAACGGCGCGATCGGAGGGATCGCATCGGACAAGGCGGCGCCGGCAGCGATCGATCTCAATGGCAAGATCGATAACGACGCGCCGGTCGCCATTTCCGGCTCGCTCAATCCGTTGTTCAAACCGATTTTCCTCGACATCAAGGCTAGCGCCAACGGCGTCGAACTACCGCGCCTTACACCCTATACAGCCAAGTACGCCGGCTATGCCATCGAGAAAGGCAAGTTGTCGATGGATGTGAACTACCATATCGAGAACGACAAGCTGGTCGCGGACAACAGTGTCCGCATCGACCAACTCACTTTCGGCGACAAGATCGACAGTCCAACCGCCACCAAGCTGCCGGTGCTGCTGGCAGTAGCGCTACTGAAGGACCGTAATGGCCAGATCAACATCGATCTGCCGATTTCCGGTAGTTTGTCCGACCCGGAATTCTCAATCGGCGGCATCATTGTTCGCATCTTCATCAACCTGATCGTCAAGGCTGTCACATCGCCATTTGCGCTGATCAGCTCGGCATTCGGTGGTGGCGGCGACGAACTCGGCTACGCCGAATTCGCGCCTGGCTCGGTGACACTCACCGCCACCACGCAAAGCAAACTGGGCACTATCGCCAAAGCACTGAAAGACCGCCCCGCATTGAAGCTAGACCTGATCGGCCGCGTCGACCCGGTTACCGACACCGATGGCGTGCGCCAGCAAATATTGAATCGCAAACTGGCTGCGCTGAAACTCAAGGACTCGGTAAATCAAAGCGATGACACGCAGCCGGACGATGCTCCCTTGACCGAAGCCGACAAGCAAAAATACATGGTCAAAGTATACGGCACCGAAAAATTCGACAAGCCCCGCAACGCCATCGGCTTTGCCAAATCGCTGCCGGTAGCGGAAATGGAAAAACTAATTATCGACAACACGCAAGTGACCAAAGACGCATTAAGCGCACTGGCAACCCGACGCGCTGAAGCCGTCCGCTCCTACCTGGAAACCAAGGGTCAGATCCCACTCGAACGGATTTTCCTCATCGCGCCGAAACTGACAGCAGATGGCATCAAAGATAAGGGCCAACCGAATCGCGTCGATTTCGCCCTGAAATAATCCAGCCGCTACCCTTTCAATACCGGCAACGTCCTGACAGGCATCCCCCAAGTGCGTTACAATAGCGTCCTGCTTGGGGGCGACCTGGTTTCGACGTGGGTTACAAAGCAGCGCAGGGCATACCGAGGACCGACTACCTCGTAAATACAATCGGAATAGATCTAACTGCAAACGATAACTCGTACGCACTAGCCGCTTAATAGCCGGTTAGCTCTACACCATCTCGTCCCTGGGGTGGGCTGGTAAAACAGCAGTAGAGTCATTTACAGGGAATCGCTTTTAGTCGGGTTACCTGGCTAACAGTTAAATTTAGGTGACTCGCCTGAACGAAGCGTGTGCGTCCGCGTCGGCCGGGTTAAATCAAATGACAGCACTAAGTATGTAGAACTGTCTGTAGAGGGCTTGCGGACGCGGGTTCGATTCCCGCCGCCTCCACCAATATTTCCATTAAAATCAATGGCTTAGCGATTTAGTTGCGACATTAAATGGGGTGTTTTTGGGCTGTTTAGTTTCAAGAATGACAGCTTTGATTGCCATTGAAAACAACGCCGCGAACCAGCAATGATCGCGGCGTTGTTGCGTCCATGCGGCATCACCCACAATGCGCACGAAACGGGTCTGCATCAACAAATTGGCCGCTGGCTGTTGCGGCTGACCGAAAATTGACCCAGCAAAGGGCATAGTGCTGATTCAAAATTGACCCAGGTGTTCTACTTGTCCTGTCTAATTTTTAGGCAGGAGATATAAGGTGATCACCATGGAAATGTTA
>NZ_JBIIVN010000181.1:0-4655 GCF_044339385.1 Collimonas sp.
CGACGTGGTTTTCTCAGGCGGCGCCCGCCTGCTGGGCCGCGGCCTGTGGAATGCTGGCGATCGCGGTCTGATCGATGGTCTGATAGTCAACGGCAGCGCCAAGGCCGTCAACTGGTTCTCGAAGATGACCCGTCTCTGGCAGTCCGGATATATCTATCACTACGCATTCGTGATGATTATCGGGGTGCTGGGTTTCCTGGTTTGGTTCATGCCGTTCCCGTTTGCCAAATAAGCTGGCGAAGCAAACTCAGTAAAGTAGATCGATAATAAAATATGATGCAGTCAACTTTTCCTCTTCTAAGCCTCGCGATCTGGTGTCCGGTCGCGTTCGGTATCCTCGTCCTGGCAGTGGGCCGCGACGATAATCCTACTTTGGTGCGCTGGCTGTCGTTGCTGGGGGCTGCGGTCAGTCTCCTGGTGACGTGGCCGGTTGTGCAGCAGTTCGACAACGCTTTCCAAGGCATGCAGTTCGTCGAAAAATCTGCCTGGATTGATCGCTTCAACATCAACTACTTTCTGGGTATCGACGGTATTTCGTTATGGTTCGTGCCGTTGACGGCCTTTATCACCGTGCTGGTAGTGATCGCGGCATGGCAAGTGATAGAGAAGAAAGTTGCGCAATACATGGGGGCGTTCCTGATCCTTTCGGGTCTGATGATCGGCGTGTTCTGTGCGCTCGACGGCATGTTGTTCTACGTTTTCTTTGAGGCGACGCTGATCCCGATGTTCATCATCGTCGGCGTCTGGGGCGGTGCCAATCGCGGCTATGCCGCCATCAAGCTCTTCCTGTACACGCTGATGGGTTCGCTGCTGATGCTGGTCGCCTTGTTGTACTTGTACTTCCAGTCGGGCGGCAGCTTTGACATCCTGACCTGGCACGAACTGCCGCTTGGCATGAATGCACAGATCCTGATTTTCCTGGCCTTCCTGATGGCGTTTGCCGTCAAGGTTCCAATGTGGCCAGTGCATACGTGGTTGCCGGATGCGCACGTTGAAGCGCCTACCGGAGGTTCCGTGGTGCTCGCCGCGATCATGCTTAAGTTGGGCGGCTACGGTTTCCTCCGCTTCTCGCTGCCGATCACACCTGATGCCAGCCACTATCTGGCAGGCCTCATTATCACACTGTCGCTGATCGCCGTGATTTATATCGGCCTGGTGGCCTTGGTCCAGAACGACATGAAGAAGCTGATTGCTTATTCGTCGATTGCTCACATGGGTTTTGTCACCCTTGGCTTTTTCATTTTCAACGACATCGGCTTGCAGGGCGGCATCGTACAAATGATTTCGCACGGTTTTGTGTCCGGCGCGATGTTCCTCTGTATCGGTGTTCTGTATGACCGCATGCATACCCGCCAGATTGCCGAATACGGCGGGGTGGTTAACGTCATGCCGCGTTTCGCTGTGTTTTTCGTGTTGTTCTCTCTGGCTAACTCGGGTCTGCCGGGTACCTCCGGTTTTGTCGGCGAATTCATGGTGATTCTGGGCGCGGTCAAGTTCAATTTCTGGATAGGCCTGCTGGCCGCAACCGCCTTGATCCTTGGCGCCGCTTATTCGTTATGGCTGGTCAAGCGCGTAGTGTTCGGCAAAATCACGAACCACCATGTGAAGGAAATGTTGGACCTGAACAAGCGTGAATTCTTCATGCTGGGCGTGTTGGCGATCGCCGTGATTGCGATGGGTGTGTATCCGGCACCGTTTACCGATGCAATTCAAGTGTCGGTGGCTGATTTGCTCAAGCATATCGCCATCACCAAGTTGAACTGATGAATTGCGGGGCAGAGTGGTTGGTTCGCCGTGGCGCGACGACTTGCCCTGTCCCGAACTGACTAGAAGCGCAGTGTAAAAAATAAGTGGCAAATAAATGAATAACATGAACCTTATCCCTGTTTATCCGGAAATCTTTCTGCTGATTGCGACCTCTGCCGTCCTGCTGATCGATATGTTCGTTTCGGATGCCAAGCGCTACATCACCTATTACCTGACGCTGGCCGTGCTGGCTGTGTGTTTCGTATTGACGCTCGGCGCCTTTCAAAGCGGGGAGACGGTCTACACGTTCCACAACATGTTCGTTTTGGATCCGCTGAGTAGCCTGTTGAAGATGGTTTCTTATGTTGCCGTGGCGATGACTCTGGTCTATTCGCGGCGCTACGTTGCTGAGCGCGGCATGGTGAACGGCAACCTTTGGGGAGAGTTTTATCCGCTGGCCTTGTTCACCTTGTTGGGCCAGATGGTGATGATCTCAGGCAGTAATTTTCTTAGCATCTACCTCGGCCTGGAATTGATGTCGTTATCTTTGTACGCGCTGGTAGCTCTGCGCCGCGACAACACTTCGGCAACTGAAGCGGCGATGAAGTATTTCGTACTCGGCGCGATGGCTTCCGGTTTCTTGTTGTACGGGATGTCGATGTTGTATGGCGCTACCGGCTCGCTCGATCTGATTGAAGTCACGCGTGCTGCCGCATCCGGCAATGTTAACCAGATCGTGCTGGTGTTCGGTGTCGTATTCGTGGTTGCCGGTCTGGCGTTTAAATTGGGTGCTGTGCCTTTCCACATGTGGGTGCCTGACGTTTATCAAGGCGCACCGACGGCGGTAACGCTATTGCTGGGTGGTGCACCGAAGCTGGCGGCGTTTGCGATTTGCTTCCGCTTGCTGGTCGAGGCGCTGTTGCCGCTGGCTTTTGACTGGCAGCAGATGCTGACGGTATTGGCTGTGTTGTCGATGGCAATCGGTAACATCACTGCTATTGCGCAAACCAACATCAAGCGCATGCTGGCGTATTCGACGATTTCGCATATGGGTTTCTTGCTGCTTGGCTTGTTGGCTGGCGTGGTGAATCGCAATCTGTTCTCCGCCGCCAATGCCTATAGTTCAGCCTTGTTCTACGTGATCACCTACGTGATAACCACCCTCGGCACCTTTGGCGTAATCATGTTGTTGGCGCGCTCTGGTTTCGAAGCTGAAAACATGGAGGACTTCAAAGGCCTGAATCAACGCAGCCCTTGGTTTGCCGCAGTGATGCTGGTATTAATGCTGTCGTTGGCAGGTATTCCGCCGCTGATGGGCTTCTATGCCAAATTGTCGGTGCTGCAAGCTGTGCTGGGCACTGGCCAGATATGGTTGGCTGTGGTTGCAGTTCTGTTCTCGTTGATCGGCGCCTTCTACTATCTGCGCGTGATAAAGCTGATGTATTTCGATGAGCCGCAGGATAATTCGAAGATTGTCGCGCACGCAGATGTACGCGTATTGCTCAGTTTGAACGGTCTTGCTGTGCTGGTGTTGGGCTTATGGCCTGGATTGCTGATGGATGCGAGTACCACGGCAATTGTGCGCACGCTGACCTCTTTCCTTGGCCGAGTGGTGTCGTAGTACTGTGGACGTCTCTATTTCTAGCTTGTTCGTTATTCTGTTGGCGCCGCTTGCCGCCAACTTGCCGTTCTTTAATGAGCGCATATTTGCGCTGATACCACTTAGCTCCGGCACCAAGGCGGCCAAGCCTTTCTGGGTTCGGCTGCTAGAGCTGCTAGCCCTCTATGGATTAGTCGGGTGTCTGGCGCATGTGCTGGAAGCCAATATCGGCAATACTTTTTCGCAAGGCTGGGAGTTTTACGCAGTGACCGCTTGCATGTTTCTGGTCTTGGCGTATCCAGGTTATGTATTGCGTTATCTGAAGAAGCATCGCTGAACCGGCAACATTATTATCGGTGTCAGCATTCGCCATTAAGCGCGCAGCACAGCTGCTGCGCGCTGTAAACTTCCTGCATCAATCACACTCGGCATATCGTCACGCCGGTCCCGGAGCGCCCCATGGATAGTCACTTGAAAGAAACCCGGATTGCCAGCAACCTGGTGTACGACGGCCACTTCCTTAAGGTGCAGCGCGACGCGATCCAGCTCCCCGACGGCAAACCGGCCAGCCGCGAATACGTTAAGCATCCCGGTGCCGTGGTGATTCTGCCGTTGTTTGAAGACGCTACGGTCTTGCTGGAGCGTCAGTACCGTTATCCTCTTGAGCAAGTATTCATCGAATATCCGGCCGGTAAAATCGATGCCGGTGAAGATCATCTGAGTTGCGCCAAGCGCGAGCTGCAAGAAGAAACCGGTTATACCGCCAGCCAATGGCAGCATGTCTGCACTATCCACAATGCGATTGCCTATTCTGACGAACATCTGGAACTGTTTTTGGCGCGCGGGCTGGTGGCTGGCGAGCGCAAACTGGATGACGGCGAGTTTCTCGACGTGTTTAGGGCGCCGTTGGCTGATATGCTGACCTGGGTTCGGGAAGGTAAGGTGACCGATGTCAAGACAGTGATCGGCACTTTCTGGCTGGAAAAGATCGTGGCTGGGAACTGGCAGTTGCCTGAATAATCCGGTCGGCAAGGTTACAACATACAAAGAAAAAAGCCCACCTTGCGTTAATCGCAGCGTGGGCTTTTTGTCGTAGGGTGGGCAAGAAGTTTTACCCACGTTGTCGAGGGTGTATGAGCTTCCCCCGAAATTTAGTCTTCCATAGGTAACGTAAAATCAACGATCCTTTGGAAAGACCAGCAATGAAGAATGTGAGCTTCCCTCGATTTTTCGTCTCCCAACAGGTAGCTTTTATGCCGCCTGTTTTTCCTGATGTTGCTCAGCGAGCCAGTCATCTAAATACTGGCAG
>NZ_JBIIVN010000180.1:0-4655 GCF_044339385.1 Collimonas sp.
CTTCGCTTTTTTGTTGTCCGCTGAAACTGTTTCGTTTTAATTCGTTCATATCCTGCCTTCGTTGTTCAGTGCAGGATACTCCTTAAACTATTGTCCGGATTTCCGGGTCCACTATAGTCGTTTGCGCGTCAATGGCATCGACTTGAAAGGTGGTGATGCGTTGAAAGTGATCGATGAAAACCTGGTCACGCTGGAGCAATCCGATGCGGCAGAGGTATTGCTGTTCGACCTGCCGTATTGAGTGCTGCCGACTGGCCGCAAAGCATCAGGCTTTACGGTTCTTTCAAGCGACGCCGGGCACATGGCGGATCAGGCGCGCCATCAGATCGGGCTGGCGCATGCGCGCCAGCCACCATGCCAGGGCCGCGCCCTATTCGCCGCTGCGCCATGCCAGCGAAAATGTCTCGTCCGGCTTCGGCTCTTCGACTTGCTTGACGATCAGCGCGCCGGCGGCGATCGCTGCGCGCGCATGGCTCTGGCAGAAAGCCAAAGCCGATACCGGCGAGTTGCAATGCGTATTTGCTGCGCATGTCGGGTACTGTAAGGGTATCTTGCCCGAACAGCAGTCCAACCGTGCGCGGCGCCATCTTGCGCGCCGAATCGGCCACGCTGATGGCACGATACGGGAGTAATTCAGCTTTGCCCAATATTTTTTTAACGTCGGCTAACGGATGCGTCGGCGCCACCACGAAAACGAAAGAAATTGTGCCGATTGGTTCGGCGTTGTAGCCGCCACCTGCCGGCCCCTGACCGGGCGCGGCAATCAATAAATCGACGCGGCGATCCAGCAACGCCTCCCAAGTACCGGCCAAGGATTCGCGGGCAATGCGCAAGCGGGTTTTATCGGCAACGCCACAAAAAGCGCTGATATCGGATTCCAGCGCGCTTACCGAAAACAACGAGTCGATGCAGACCGTGATTTCTGTCTCCCAGCCGGAGGCGACCCGACGCACCCGATGCTCCAGATCCTCCGCCGCCTTCAGCAGATAGCGGCCCTCTTTCAACAATTCTACGCCAGCGCTGGTCAGTACTACTTTCGGCCCTTGCCTTTCGAATACCTGCACCCCCAAATCCTGCTCCAATTTGGAGACGGTGTAGGAAATCGTCGACGGCACGCGATGTAATTCAACACCGGCAGCAGAGAACGATCCGCAGCGGTCAATCGCGTCAAGAATGAGAAGTGCATCAAGACTGATTCTGAACATGGAAATTCCCGCTAAAGTAGAAAGGACATCGCCAAACCAGCCTGGAACTAGGCGTCGATCGCGTAACCGGCCGCAATCCATGCATCAATGCCGCCGGACAAAGGCCGCACTTTCTTGTAGCCCTTGCGCATTAACTGCTTGGCGACGATCGCCGCAGAAGTTTCGTTTGGACAGGCACAATAGACGATCACTTCCTGGTCCATCGGCGCATCCGGTACGAAACTATTGATTTCATGATGCGAGATCGTCCGCGCACCAGGAATGCGGCCGATTTGTTGTGCCGCCGGTGAGCGCACATCGACGATTGCCGACCGCATGCCGTGCTGCAGCAAGGCGTTCAGTTCTGCAACCGAGATGCGCGCCATGCGCAACGACAATCGGAGGCGACGCCGCTGCCACCATTTGCTGGCCACAAAAACCGAGAAGCCGACAGCGATCAGTATCATCCCGTACTGACCAAGCTGCGTCAGCACATTCAACAAATCATCGACAGTGGTGCTGAACAACGAGCCCAGATAGATGCCGAGACCGGCCCACAACGCCGCGCCGATGCCGTCATACAAAATGAACGTCGCACGTTTGGTGCCGACAGTGCCTGCCAACGCGCTGGCGATAGAGGCAAAACCGGGAATGAACTTGGCTGGCAGAAGCGAACGTGCGCCCCAGCGGGAATAGATCGATTCGGTTTGACGTACGCACGAATCCGGTGAGAGCGAAATGCGGCAGAGTGTGGCCAGCACCTTCCGGCCATAACGTCGGCGCGCCAGATACCAGGCGAAATCGGCAATCAGCGCTGCCACCACCGCGGTAAGCAGCAGCACCGGCGCCGAGTATTCGCCGCGATGCATCAGTGCACCGGTGATCACCAAGGTCGGATAAGCAGGCACAGGAGCACCGAGCTGCTCCACCAGCACATTGAAAAATAAGATCGCCAATCCATATTGTTCGATCAAATGAAACAGATAGGCCATCGTTTTTGTCGCTTAATAACAGGGGAATTAATAAATCGGCAAGATAAACATGCCAGCGTGCATCAGCATCGCATTATAAAGTTGATGGCACAATCGCCTCGGTCTTTTCTGCGAGACATTACCCAACGCCGGGCCGATTGATGGTTGAGATGTCGGCCTTGAGCGCTGTGCACATGTCATTCCACATCGCATTGCACATGCCATACATGCCATACATGCCATACATGCCATACATGCCAAAACATTAAAAACTATCGAACCAGAAAAAAATGACAAATTCCGCTTGGTATACAATGTCTGATTTACCCAACGGATAAACTCATGCGCGCGATTGAAATCATCCACCCCGGCGGTCCCGACGTTCTGCAAATTTGCGAGCGAGCGATCCCCTCTTTCGCCGCTGGCGAAGTATTGATCAAGGTACAGGCCGCCGGCATCAACCGGCCGGACGTGTTCCAGCGCACCGGTAACTATTCGCCGCCGCCGGGCGCATCGGATCTGCCGGGGCTGGAGATAGCTGGTGAAATCGTCGACGGCGACTTCAGCCAGACTCACTTGAGAAAAGGTGATCTGGTGTGCGCGCTGGTGGCGGGCGGCGGCTACGCAGAATATTGCAACGCGCCAGCGCTCCAATGCCTGCCATTGCCAGCGGGCTGGAACGCAATTGAAGCGGGATCGTTGCCGGAAACCTTTTTTACCGTATGGAGTAATGTTTTCGACCGCGCCAAGCTGTCCGCCGGCGAAACCCTGCTGGTGCAAGGCGGCAGCTCCGGCATCGGCGTTGCGGCGATTCAGATCGCTAGCGCACTCGGCCACCGCGTATTCGCCACTGCCGGCTCGGACGAAAAATGCCGCGCCTGCGAAGCGCTCGGTGCGGTACGCGGCATCAACTACCGCAACGAGGATTTCGCGGCAGTGATCAAGGACGCTACCGATGGCAACGGCGTCAATGTGATACTCGACATGGTGGCGGGCGATTACGTAGCACGTGAGATCAGTTGCCTGGCAGATGACGGTCGTCTGGTATGCATCGCCACGCTCGGCGGCAGCAGCGCCAATATCGATTTGCGCCAGGTGCTGATGCGCCGCCTGACGATTACCGGTTCAACCTTGCGGCCGCGCCCGATCGGCTTCAAGGCGGCCATCGCCGCGCAATTGCAGCAGCAGGTCTGGCCGTTGCTGGCGGCACGCAAGATCAAACCGGTAATCTTCCGGACCTTTCCGCTGGAACAGGCAGCACAGGCGCATGCACTGATGGAAAGCAGCTCACATATCGGCAAAATCATGCTGACACTGTGAGCACAACCTTGAAAACACAAAAAAACTGCTCATGGTGTCAGTAAGGGTTAGCTGCGCCTGCCGCTAGCCCAGCGGCACCGCCCGATAGCGACTGACTTCGGCAGAACTGACAATCGCCGCCGCGTACCAGGGTGGCACCGCGTTGCGCTTGCTCGGCCGGATTTACCGCTGCCGCAGCCCGCTGCGGCAGGTTGCGATCGTCGCCATCGCGCATTGCCAATCGCCCCAAAGCGCCAGCGGCCAGCAGCGCCAGAGCGCCAATCGTCCACATTGCCATCCGTCTCATGTATGCTCCGACGAATCAGTGGGGGCACTGCCGCAAGCCAACGGCAGCTTGACCGAGATCCGGGTGACTGCGCTAGCGTCGGCGGGAACTGGCTGCGCAGCCAGCCATGCCGCAACGGCGCCGCTATCTTCAGGAGTCAGGCGCTGCACTATCTGCGCCATACAATCCGGCGCCAGCGCGTGGCGCACACCACTTTTCCAGGCGCCGATCTGAGCAACCAGATAATCTCGCAGCAAACCCAGCGTAGCCGGCTGCACGCCGGTCATGGCACTGCCGTGACAGGCGATACAGGCTGGAAACTTCTTGCCGAGATCGCCCCTATTGACCAGCAAGTCAAGAACACAGCCTCGCGGCCGCAGCGGTTTTTCCGGAAAAACCGGCTCTGCCAGCGCCTGACAATTAACCATAACGAATTACGCAAAAAACGGCATCACAGCGCAGCTGTCGTGTCACTTCGATGATTTCGCAGGCACCAGCGGCTGATCGATGGTGGTTCCCGGTTCGTTGACATACATCTGCTCTTCAAGAATGTCCAATTGCTGGCTACCATCTAGCGCATGCCCGGTCCAACGGTCCGCCGGATTGACCGGCTGCATTTTCTTTTTCTTCTCTGGGTTGATTGCGGGCGCGACATCTTTTCTTTTACCCATGACAGCCTCCTTATCAAGTGACTGCCTTCAATATAGACTGCCCGACATTGCGCGGATAGCAAATAATCGGCAAGTTTCTTCATGTAGCGCCAGAGATGCAAAAACGCCGGTTCAGATAATGAGCTTCCCCCGAAATTTAGTCTTCCATAGGTAACGTAAAATCAACGATCCTTTGGAAAGACCAGCAATGAAGAAGATACCAAAACAGATGTACACGGCGGAGTTCAAGGAGCTAGCCGTGCAA
>NZ_JBIIVN010000182.1:0-4627 GCF_044339385.1 Collimonas sp.
TGGAAGACGAAAAATCGAGGGAAGCTCACTGTTCTTGTTGGCTGGACGAATGGAAGGGCAAGGTAACGATTGGATAGCCTGCCATTGCGCTTGGCAATAGCGGAAAGGCAGCACCAATGAGTACATCAAGTTTATACAAATCAAGAAGTCGATTGATGACGCTTTGCGAAGATTGTCGATTTTCTTTAACTTGCGCGAGATAGACAGGATCGGTTTATATTGCCAGCCTGCAATGGCTGTTAAAAACCTGCACGATGCAAACTGAATTATTCAAACTAAATTATTAAAGACGTCATCAGCTATCCTTTCCCTGCTCCGGCGGCGTTCAACTGCCGTTGCTCCGCAGCCCGGGCAGCCCAATCATCCGGCACCACAAATCCCCGATCAATTTCCAGCGCAAATGCAGCGTCCAAGCGCAAGGTCGCCATCAACAAGGGAGATCTATCGATCGCAAAATGCTGCGACAAGGCCAGTCGTGCTGCTGCCGGACTGAGCGCTTGATCAACAACTATCTTTGCCGGTGCCAGCCAACGCTGACGCGGCAGCAGTTGGTACAGACAGTTGTCATCCAG
Source organism: Collimonas sp. (assembly GCF_044339385.1). Classification (NCBI taxonomy): domain Bacteria; kingdom Pseudomonadati; phylum Pseudomonadota; class Betaproteobacteria; order Burkholderiales; family Oxalobacteraceae; genus Collimonas; species Collimonas sp. The sequence goes on from NZ_JBIIVN010000182.1 coordinate 573, forward strand.
TTACAAGGCCGACAGGCTGCACCAATAGCCACGGCAAGCGTAAGCAGACACGCCCGGAACAGCGGCATCAGGCAGCTTGTCTTGCGGGTAAAACAACCAGCCTTTGACCAGCGCTTGCGCTGCTGTCACTGGCTCGGCCAAGTGCGTCTGCGAGGCCGGATGCTGAGACAGCGCTAATTGTTGCTGCAAGATTTTTTGCATTTTTGCACCCAGCGAATCGGCCAGGTTGGGGCCGAGAAAATCGCCCGCCTGCAAGGCGCCTTCACGGCTCTCCAGCAGATAAAATTTGGTAGCAAATTCCCAGTGCACGACACCGCCATCAAGGCGCAAAAGGAAATCGAATTCGCCTACGGTGTCGTTCTTGCTGGCTCTGACTTGCACGCTATGCGCGACTAGAAGCTGTCGCTGCGCGAAGTAAAACGCCAGCAATTTCTCAGCGTACAAGCCAAGCCGGGGTGATGGCAGAGCGCCGATATAGGCGTGCAACGCGGCTAATTTCTGCGGCGTCTGATCGAGCTCAAGCAGCCATGTCGCCAGATCGAGATCGACATAAGTGGCGACTTTTCCTTGCCACTGCGGCGCAGCCGCATCAAGCAAATCAGGTGCGTCCAACAGCCAGGCTAGCGCCCTTGCATGGGGATCGACAAGATGATTCCAGCGACGGTGAAACTGCTCCTGGCAAGTACCGATCAGCTCACTCACCGGCTTGTGCATAGGTGCTCATTACTAAACACAAATCGGCCCAGACCTTTCCTTTGTCGGCCGGTTGGCGCAACAAATAAGCTGGGTGGTAGGTAACTACCAGCGGCAGATCTGAGTAGAGATGCACGCTGCCGCGCAGATTGGATACCGGCGTCGCCGGGTCCAGCCCGAGCAGCGATACCGCAGCGGTCTTGCCGAGCGCAACCAGGACGCTCGGCCGGATCAGTTCTATCTGGCGCTGCAGGTACGGCAGGCAGGCCGCTACTTCTTCCGGCGATGGGGGTCGGTCGCGCCCGCTGCCGTCGGTTGGACGGCATTTGACGATATTGGCGATATAAGCATTCTCACCGCGTCTGAGGCCCATCGCCCACAGCATGTTATCAAGCAATTTGCCAGCCGGGCCGACAAACGGCTCTCCTTGCACATCCTCGTTGGGCCCGGGACCCTCGCCAATGAACAGCCATTTTGCCTTACTATCGCCAACGCCGAATACCGTATTTTTGCGCCCATGGCACAAGCCGCAAGCGCTACAGTTGGCCGCCGCCTGCTGCAATTGCGGCCAATCCATCGATAATGGCGAAGTCGCAGCAATCCCGATATGCGGCGCGGGGCTTAACGTCGCCACAGCATTATCGTTATCCGGCCACGCCGAAGAATCGTTCGCTATCGGCCGGGACATCTCGGGGTCAATTGCAAGCGCCTGCGATGGCATAATGTCGACAGCCTCCGGCGCGCCGTCGAACAATGCTATCCCGCCGTCTCGCCGCAGCCAGACCGGCCCCAGAACGATTTCGTCGAGGAAAACGCGGCGCCGGTTCACGTCGCTCATAACGACAGCCTCATGACGATCGCTTCTTCACGCTGATCGCCAGCCGCAGGATAGTAATCGCGGCAGCGGCCGATTTCAGCAAATCCGTAACGCAGGTAAATAGCAATTGCGCGCAGGTTCGACGGCCGCACTTCAAGCAATATAGAGTCCATGTGGAGTTGCCGCGCCACTTTACAAACCTGATCCAGCAGCATTTTTCCAATGCCGCGCCGATGCATGTCGCCATGGACACTGATATTCAAGAGATGCGCCTCATCAACAGCTGCCATCATGAAAAAATAACCCAGCAAAATCCCGCCGGCATCACGCAACACCCAGCACTCGTAGCCACTTTGGATCGAATCGAGGAAATTACCATAGGTCCAGGGATGCGAATATACGCTCTTCTCGATCAGCGCCACTTCATCCAGATCATCGATCCGCATGACGGCAAAAGAAAGCGGCCTGGACAGCACTGGCGGTGCCTGAAAATTCGCAATCACGCATTCACCTTGGCCGTCCTCTCAGCAGTAGTCAATGCCACTTTATTACGGAGATACAGAGGCTGCGCCTCCACGGCGTTGAGGCCATGTCCGCTGGCCAGCGCAACGCTGCCCAACAATGCAATCTGGCGCGCATGCGGCATGATGGCAGGCAAACCGCCAGCGGCGTAGGATGCCTGACCAAATGCCGAGGCGTAGGCAGACAATCCGTTACCGCAGGCTTGCAGCGCCGATGACTCAACCTGCAACGGCAAAACCTGCGCAGGTGCCGACAAAGTGGGGACAACGATTTCTTGCCAGGCAGCGCCATCGAAGCGATATTGTGCCCAGTAGACCTCGCCCATACGCGCATCTAATAGCGCCAGCACTTCGCTGGCGCCATTCAAATCCCGGCAGGCCTGCGCCATGGCCTCCAGCGTCACCACCGGCAGTACCGGCAGTTCAGCGCCGAAGGCCAAACCCTGCACGATTCCGCAGGCGGTGCGCACCCCCGTAAACGAGCCGGGGCCGATACCAAAGGCCAGGCCATCGCATTGCGCCAGGCTGATTCCAGCCTCGGCCAACAGGCTTTGCACCATCGGCAGTATGGATTGTGAATGTGTCTGCACCCCCGTGGTTTCGCGGATAATCAGTTGGCCGGCGCGCAGTATCGCGGCGGAGGCCAGTTCGGTAGATGTTTCGATGGCAAGAATGGTCTGCATAGCCGGTATTTTACCGCGCCAGAGCCTGCTTCGGCAGCCTGTAGCCTGACTCTGAGGCGCAATTACGCGCAAGTTGAACGGGAATATACCTGACTGCCGGCATGACAGCCGGCATTAAAGCCGTTAGCTCAGCAAACTCGGCCGCACTCGCTGTAAAATACCGCGCATGCTGATCCTTACTCTCGACAACGACAACCGCCACCAGCTGACCAACATCCTTGCCGCCGACGGCTGGGCCGTGGCTTGCCTCTGTGCAGCCTGGTGCGGGAGTTGTCGTGAATATTTCGCGAACTTTACAGCGTTGGCACAACGCCATGCTCAAATACAGTTTGTCTGGATCGATATCGAAGACCAGGCTGATCTGATCGGCGACCTGGATGTCGACAATTTTCCAACTCTTTTGATCCAGCGTGGCGACATCGTGGCTTTCCTGGGCCCGGTTGAAATGGATATGCGTCTGGCCGAGAGAGTCTTGCAAGCACAGATAGCGAAAAGTCCGGAAGAACTGCTAAGAGAAGCCCGTGGCAGCGTCGAGCGGCGCGGTTGGCAACAGGATGGCAATTTGTTAAGGCGTTTGCAAGATATCCGGACCTGAACTACAGACGGAAAGCCCCCCCCTGGCTCCTATCTTTTGCACCCACAGCCCCACAGTTACATCCGCATCGCCTGTGCCGCAGCGCCAGGGCAAAAGCCCGTGGCACTACCCTACAAACAATCAGCGAGCCAGCCAGGGATCGCAATCGGGATGAGGAAACTGCGCCATCATGAAGTCGACAAAACTGCGTACCTTAGCCGATAACAGCCGTCGGCTCGGGTACACCAGACGTACCTCCACCTTATTTATTTCATAGTCGGGCAGCAACCGTACCACCCGCCCCGTAATCAGGTCATCGCCTAATGTGTACGAACTGCGCATCGCAATGCTCATGCCTGCCAGCAGACAATGGCGCAGCAAATCCGTATTATTCGACATCACCTTACTGGTAATCGGTATGATCGAGGTGCCGTCGGCAGATTGAAAAGTCCAGTGATGACGCAAATGCTCCAGAGCGAAATTCAGGCATGAATGCTGCGCCAGATCTTCCGGTACCAGCGGCATGCCGCGTTGCGCGATGTACGAGGGGGAGGCGCACAATAACACCTCTGCAATTCCCAACTGACGCGCAACCATGCTCGCGTCAAATTTCTGGTTGACCGAAAAAACACCGACATCAAAACTGAGCTTCCCTCGATTTTTCGTCTTCCAACAGGTGGCTTTTATGCCGCCTGTTTTTCCTGATGTTGCTCAGTGAGCCAGTCATCTAAATACTGGCAGGGTGAACGATAGCCAAGCGTCGAATG